>JBCAXC010000479.1:0-2148 GCA_038534255.1 Pseudomonadota bacterium | reverse complement strand
CCGCAGTGCCCCGCAGGTCGCCTACGACAACCATCTCGCTAGGATCTAACGCGTCAGGTTTCGCGCTGCGGTGGCGGCGGGGACACCGGCGCGGCTGGGGCCATGGCGGCCGGCGGCGTAACGGGCATCTCACGCAAGCCAAGTGGTGGTGTCACGCCCATAGACACGTAGACACTCATCAGATGATCGACCCCGCCATCCATCGGCTTGATCCACGTCGCCGGAACATAGATCAACGCCCCGCCGATCGGCACAGGCGCAGACGGCACGATAATCCCCAGATAGTCGCCGGTCCCGACACGCACCATGTCGCCAGACGGCAGCAGCGCAAGCACAGCCGCACTGTCCGTCTTGCCGCCAAAGAAGCACCAGACCGGGCTCATCCCCTTCAGCTTGTCGCTGTCGGAGAGATCGACGATCGAGACGAACCGCTTGACCGTCGCGTAGACCGTGCTGACGATCGGGATGCGCAGCACGACGCCCTCGAGCATCGCAGCGAACCACGGACCCAGACGCGTCTCGACGACCAGCCCCACGAAACAGACGAACAGGACGACGAGGGCGAGGCCTGCGAGATACGGGAAGAACTTCGTTTGATCGAGCGAAAGCCCGATGGTTGTGAGAAACGAGCCAATCATGCTCTGCGGGCCGAGATACGCGTTCGCATATCCAACCAACCAGACCGTGGCCGCGATGGTGATGACCAAGGGCGCTAGTGCCAGAAGGCCGGCCAGAAATATCCGGAAAAAGCGCTTCACCCGTCAGGCCTCATATCGCACCACCCATCCGCCACTTGTGTACTGCCAGCCGCCGCCGGGGCAAAGGTAGAATTTTGCCCAAACAACAGGCATGCGCAAAAGTTGAGCATTGCAAAGACGCCGCCTTCGCGAATGCGTGTGCAATCACAAGTGCCGGCCTGCGTCGGCGCAGCGCAGGTGGCACGGTCGCTTTCGTTGTGCGTTGAGGTCGCGCGGGGTGTAAATCGACAGCCGGTTCGCTATAACCCGCGAAATATGCTGCCGGCGACGTTCGGCTGCCGGAACCGCGCCTGATCGCTCCGCCTGTTGCAGGACAATCTCGATGAACCAGCTCTTGATGGACTACCTACCCGTCGTCATCTTCATCGGTGTCGCACTCGCACTCGTGACTGCGCTTCTCGTTGCGCCATTTCTGATCGCTGTGCGGAATCCCGATCCGGAAAAGGTTTCGGCATATGAGTGCGGCTTCAACGCGTTTGACGACAGCCGCATGAAGTTCGACGTCCAGTTCTATCTTGTCGCGATCCTCTTCATCATCTTCGATCTGGAAGCGGTCTATCTGTTCCCGTGGGCGCTGACGTTCCGGGAAATTGGCGATGCCGGCTTCTGGGCCATGATGATCTTCATTGCAGAGCTGCTCGCGGGCCTCGCCTACGCCTGGAAAAAAGGTGCACTTGAATGGACCTGAGATACCCCCCGCTGCCAGCGTTCGAGCAGCCGGGCGAGAGCAGTGGTCACGCCGCCTCGGGGATCCAGCGTGAGACGTTCACGCAGATCAATGATGAACTGGCCGACAAAGGGTTCCTCATCACCACGACGGACGACCTGATCAACTGGGCGCGCACCGGATCGCTCATGTGGATGACCTTCGGGCTTGCCTGTTGCGCCGTCGAGATGATGCAGGCGTCGATGCCCCGCTACGATCTTGAGCGCTTCGGCTTCGCCCCGCGTGCGAGTCCGCGTCAATCTGATGTCATGATCGTTGCAGGCACCCTGACCAACAAGATGGCACCGGCCCTGCGCAAGGTTTACGACCAGATGCCGGAGCCTCGCTACGTCATCTCGATGGGATCATGCGCCAACGGCGGAGGCTACTATCACTATTCCTATTCCGTCGTGCGCGGATGTGACCGGATCGTCCCGGTCGACATCTACGTGCCCGGCTGCCCGCCGACGGCTGAAGCGCTGGTCTACGGCATCTTGATGCTGCAGCGAAAAATTCGCCGCACCGGCACGATCGAGCGCTGAGGAGGTCGCCTGCCATGGACGCTGCCGCGCAAACGACCTCACCCTCGACCCTCACGGCCACACTCTCGGATATCACCGAATATGTGGTCGCCCGGCTCGACGACGCGATCATCAGCACGCGCGATGACTTCGGCGAGTTGAC
>JBCAXC010000478.1:0-2159 GCA_038534255.1 Pseudomonadota bacterium | reverse complement strand
CTGCTCGAAGGCCAGAAGGCCGGGGTCGGCGAGGCGACAGAGACCGCAACCTTCCATTTTCCTGGCGGACTGCGCGACTTTCTCTCGCATAGGACGAGCGGTGCGACGACGATCACCAAGGACACGTTTTCCGGACGCGTTGAACGCGATGGCGGTCATGGATCGCTTGAATGGGCCCTGTGCTGGATCGCGGATCGCGACGGCTTCATGGAGTCCTACTGCAACACCGTTCCGACGCCGGATGGCGGGACGCATGAGAGCGGGCTTCGGGCCGCACTCTCCAAAGGGCTTCGCGCTTACGGTGAACTTTCGAACACCAAGAAGGCTTCGCAGATCACAGCCGACGATGTGATGAACTCAATCGGCGGCATGCTCTCGGTGTTTATTCGCGAACCCGAGTTTCAGGGGCAGACGAAAGACCGGCTGGCAACTGTTGAAGCTGGAAAGATCGTTGAGCAGACGGTGCGCGATCAGTTCGATCACTGGCTCGCGGAAAGCCCGCAGCAGGCGACGAAATTGCTCGAGTGGGTGATTGACCGCTCGGAGGAACGCCTCAAACGCAAGCGTGAGAAGGAAGTGTCGCGCCAGAATGCGACGCGCCGCCTGCGTTTGCCCGGCAAGCTCGCTGACTGCTCCTCAAAGACGAAGGGCAACACGGAGATCTTCATTGTCGAGGGGGACTCGGCTGGCGGCTCTGCGAAGCAGGCGCGCGATCGCAAGACGCAGGCGATCCTGCCGTTGCGCGGGAAAATCCTTAATGTCGCGAATGCCAGCGAAGCGAAACTCTCCGCGAACCAGCTGATCTCCGATCTGATCCAGGCGCTCGGATGCGGCACGGCCTCTCGCTATGTCAACGACGACCTGCGCTATGAGCGTGTGATCATCATGACGGATGCTGACGTGGACGGGGCGCACATCGCCTCGCTGTTGATCACGTTCTTCTATGACCAGATGCCGGAGCTGATCGAGAACGGGCACCTCTACCTGGCGATCCCGCCGCTCTACAAGCTGACGCAGGGCACCCGCACCGCCTATGCCCGCGACGATGCGCACAAGGATGCGCTACTGGCGGAAGAATTTTCGGGACGCGGCAAGGTCGAGATCTCGCGCTTCAAAGGCCTCGGCGAGATGATGCCCGCGCAGCTGAAAGAGACGACGATGGATCCGACGAAGCGCACTTTGCTTCGGATCGAGATCGCGCGTGACAGCGAAAGCGAGACCAAGACCGCTGTTGCGGACCTGATGGGCACCAAACCGGAAGCGCGCTTCCGGTTCATCCAGGAGAACGCGGCGTTTGCCGACGCGGATGAGCTGGATATCTAGAGCTTCCAGCGAGCCCGCTTGCCGGGAGATCGGCAGCCTTAACGCTGTTTTCAACGCTCGCACGTTTGTGCCAGATTGATGGCCTAGAACGTTGTAAAGACTGGACTGTCGCGTGCGGGCCCTCTGCGCGCGCCTGTATGAGTGAGTGCCCATGCCCCGACAACGACTCCCCCTCCTCCTTGGTGCCGTACTTGGCGCAGCGGCGGTCGCCGCACTGCCTGCAGCTCCAGCAGACGCGCAATCGCGCAGTGAGCGCGGCAAGATCAATGACTTTCTTGACGAGTATCGGTTCAGCGGCCCCCGGTATGTGCGTCCGGACACGCCGCGGTTTTTTGTCGAGGCCTGTCGTCAGGATAAAAAATATCTTCTCATGTTCGCCGATGACGGAAGTTATTTCGGACGCCGCAGCATGGGTGCATGTGAGACCCGTGCGAGAGAGCCGGAACGTGAGCCTGAGCCACGCGCGGTGTCGATCCGCGAGCTGCGGTTTTGGCTGGAAGACCGCAACTACAGCCGCATCGAGTTCACAGACGAAACGCCACCGGAGCGCGTGGCGGAAGCCTGCCTGAATGACACGCACTACACCGTGCGATTTGATGCGCGGGGGAACGGCACGCCATCACGCAAGTGGTTCAGCAACAGATGTTCTGAAACGCGCGGTCGCGACGACGACAGGGACCGGAATCGTGACCGTGTCGACAACCGCGACCGGATCGATGATCGGGATCGTCACAGAGATCGGGATCGCGCCGATGACCGCGATCGTGACCGTGACCGTGACCGTGCGAATGATCGCGATCGGATTGATGATCGGGACCGTGATGTCGCCGGTGCCA
>JBCAXC010000477.1:0-2159 GCA_038534255.1 Pseudomonadota bacterium | reverse complement strand
CGGGATGGCAAGTTCATCGAGATCGTGGGCACGCACAATCCGCTGCTTCCGAAAGACAGCGAAGACCGTGTGAAGCTCAACGAAGAGCGTATCAAGCACTGGCTCAGCGTTGGCGCGCAGCCGACGGATCGGGTGCATCGCTTCCTCGATGCTGCCGGTCTGCTGAAGCGCGAAGCGCGCAACAATCCGCAGAAAGGCCAGCCGGGCAAGAAGCGTCTCGAGCGCGAGGAAGCTGCGCGTCAGGCTGCGGAAGAGGCGGCCGAGGCGGCCAAAGCTGCTGCTGAGGCGCCGGCTGAAGAAGCGGCTGCCGAGTAGGCGTGTCGAAGCGTACGCACGCCACATCTGCTGATGACGCGGCTGGGTCCGCCGCCGCTGTGTCTGCCGCCGCCGGTCATGTGCTCGTCGGGCATGTGGCCGGCGCGCACGGCGTGCGTGGTGAGGTGCTGATCAAGTCCTACACCGACGTCGCGGAGGATATTGCGACCTACGGCGTGTTGCAGACGGAGCAGCATGGGGCGGTCGAGATCAAGCGTTGTCGTGCGAGCAAGAAAGGTGTCGTCGCGAGCTTTCGCGGGGTCAGCGGGCGTGCTGCGGCGGAGGCCTTCAAGGGGGCCAAGCTTTTTGCTCCGCGTGAGCGGTTTCCCGACACGGACGACGACGAGTGGTACGTCACTGACCTGATTGGACTCGACGTTCGCGACACCCGGAGTGTGGTCATCGGTGCCGTGGTTGCAGTGCAGGATTTCGGGGCTGGCGCGCTGGTTGAAGTCCGGCTCGACGGGAATGCGAAAACGGTGTTCGTCCCGTTCACGCGGGAGGATGTGCCGGATGTGCAGCTCGGTGACGGCTTCATCGTCGTCGATCTTGCGCGGGTTACTGCGACGGATGATGATCCCGATGTCCGCGATGCGGATGAAATCAATGCGGGGGACACGCGCGGCTCCGACATCGGGGAGCCGAGCTAATGTGGCGTGCGATCGTCGTCACGCTCACACCTGAGATATTCCCGGGGCCGCTTGCGGCGTCGGTGACGGGCCGCGCGCAGGAGCGATCGCTTTGGTCGCTCGAGACGGTGAATCTGCGGACCCACGGCATCGGCAAGCATCGTGCTGTCGATGATACGCCTGCTGGTGGCGGCGCCGGTATGGTGATGCGCGCGGATGTCGTGGCGGCGGCCATCGACGAAGGGCTCGCCCGGCTTGGCGCGTTGGCGCCGAATACGCCGCGGCTCTGTCTCTCGCCTCGCGGCATGCCTTTCACGCAGGCGATGGCGCGCGACCTGGCCGAAGGGCCGGGTGCGCTGCTGGTCTGCGGGCGCTTTGAGGGGATCGACGAACGGGTGATCGAAGCGCGTGGTCTCAAGGAAATCTCTATCGGAGATTATGTGCTCTCCGGCGGTGAGATCGCGGCCATGACCGTGCTCGACGCCACGTTGCGCCACGTGCCAGGGGTTCTCGGTGCGGCAGCGTCTCTCGATGAAGAGACGTTTTCTGGCGGGCTGCTGGAGTATCCGCAGTACACGCGGCCGCGCACATTCGAGGGTCGAGAGATTCCCGATGTGCTGACCGCGGGAGACCACGCCCGGATTTCCGAATGGCGTCTGGCGCAACAGCGTGCGCTGACCCGTGCGCGGCGCCCCGATCTCTTGACGTCTTCCGCAACAGACGACGAAAGCGAGACTGAATGAGCAAAGCTCACGATGCGAGACGTCCGGCTGACATGGCGCTGACCCATGTTGAGCTTCTACGTGCTCTCTCCTTTGCGGCGGACAAGCATGTGGCGCAGAAGCGCAAGGGCGCGGCACAGGAGCCGTATCTGAATCATCTCGTCGACGTGGCGCACATCCTTTCTGAGACGGCGGCCGGTGGCGATATCGCGCTGTTGATGGCGGCGCTGCTGCACGACACGATCGAGGATCAGGAGGTGACCGCCGAGGAGATCGAGGCGGCGTTTGGCGACGATGTCCGTGATCTGGTGGTCGCAGCGACGGACCAGAAGGGCCTGCTCAAGGCCGAGCGCAAACGACTTCAAGTCGAGACTGCGCCGCACAAGACGCCCCGGGCCAGCCTGCTCAAGACCGCTGACAAGACGAGCAACTTGCGCTCGATCGCGTGTAGCCCGCCAGATGGATGGTCGGCGGACCGGATGGCCGACTATGT
>JBCAXC010000476.1:0-2165 GCA_038534255.1 Pseudomonadota bacterium | reverse complement strand
TCTATATACCCAGAACGCGTTGCGCGCCGGTCACGTCCTTGACGTGACTGGCGTTTTTGCTTTCGTGCCCAACCGCATCGCAAGTCTCAAAATGCGGTGCACACGGGCTTCGGAAATCTTGCTCGTTCCGGCCGACGCAGATTACGGCTTGGCAACGCATGGATGCTATCTCGATGCGACGGGAATGGGGGGCTGCACATGAGGAGCAGACACGATGGATTGCGCCGCGGTGGCGTGATTGTCGGCGCGCTCGTTGGATGCGGGCTCGTGGTTGCCGGATGCAGTCGGGGGGCGCCACCGCCGCCGCGGGGCACGCTCGCCCTTGAGCAGGCGCGCACGGGGCAGGCGCCAGCGGGACCGTTGCTCGGGGCGCCGCAACTGGCGCGACCGGATGTGTCGCGGCTTGCGGGATTGAACGTACCGCGCCCGCAACCGGCTGAGCGCCCTGATTCCACAGCGCTTGATGGGAGGCACTTGGAGGCATTGATCCAGTCGCCGAAACCTGTCGCTGAGGTCGTCCCGCTTCGCGCTGCTGCACTCAGCCAGCCCAGGCGAGTTACGCCGCCGCGGGTGACGCCAGGTCTGCCAGCCTCGCGCATCCCGCGCGGCGGCGGTTATGCGAAGGTCGGCAAGCCCTACAAGATCGGAACGCGGACCTACTATCCGCGCCGGGACCCAAGCTACAACCGGGTGGGCATCGCGTCGTGGTACGGCACGGCGTTCCACGGCAAGAAAACCGCGAACGGCGAGCGATTCGATATGGGGCGGCTCTCTGCAGCGCATCCGACGCTGCCGCTGCCGAGCCTCGTCGAGGTGACGAATCTCGCCAATGGGCGGCGGCTGATTGTCCGGGTGAACGATCGCGGACCCTATGCACATGGGCGGATCATCGATCTCTCGCGGGCCGTGGCGCGGCATCTGAATTTCCAGCACCTCGGTACCACGAAGGTCCGCGTGCGGTATGTGGGGCCGGCGCCGCTTGACGGATCTGATGCGCGCGAGGTGAGCTACCTGAAGCGTCAGCCCTGGTATCGCTCGCAACGTGCGCAGCGTTAGGGGCGGCCGTGGAGATCGCGTGGCAACGGGTCGGCGCCTATGTGGTCTGTCGCGACCATGACGAACGGCTGCTGCTGACGCGATTTGAACAGGCTGGCAATCCGGATTCCGGTTCTTGGACGTTACCCGGCGGGGGCATGGAATGGGGCGAGCAGGCGCGGGAGACGGCGCTGCGCGAACTGCAAGAGGAGACCGGCTATACGGCAACGATCGGTCCGCTGCTCGGCGTGACTTCGACATGGCTGGATGCGGCGACGACACCGCGTGGTGCGCCCGGACATTCGCTCCAGATCGTGTATGGCGCGCATAACTTTCACGGCGCGCTCAAGCGCGACTTCGCCGATGATGACAGCACCGTCGAGGCGAATTGGTTCGCACTGGAAGTTGTGCGTGAGTTAAGACGTGTTCCGCTTGTCGATTTCGGCGTGACACTTCGTCGGGATGTGCAGTGAATACACGGCTGTTTGATCTGCGTTATCAGCGCGTTGATCGCGCGTCTGGCTTGCGGCACACTGACTACATGGTTCGTAGTGGCGGGCCGAAAAACGAACCCCTCTTACGCTCCCGGAGACCTGACATGCTGTCACGAAGCCTGAACGTGTTCCGTGGGATGCTCGTCGGTGGGCTTGTGCTGGTTGTCACGGCGGCGGCGGCCCAAGCCTACGAGACCAAGGCGAAGTACGCGATCCTGATGGATGCTGATACGGGCGCGATCCTCTATCAGAAGGACGCAGACACGCTGATGCCGCCTGCAAGCATGAGCAAGCTCATGACGATCGCGATCATCTTTCGCGCGCTCAAGGACGGGCAAATCTCCCCCGAGGACGATTTTTATGTCTCGGAGAATGCCTGGCGGAAGGGTGGGGGCGTGTCGGGCACGTCGTCGATGTTTGCCAAGCTGAACTCGCGGGTAAAACTCTCCGATCTGCTGCAGGGCATCATCGTGCAGTCCGGCAATGATTCTTCAATCATTATTGCTGAAGGGCTCGCCGGTTCAGAGGACGCGTTCGCGCGGATGATGACGGATTATGCGCGGCGGATCGGAGAGTTTTACCCGCGAGTTCAGCTTGGCAAACATCGACGACGTGCCCGACACGCCCCCACCCTTC
>JBCAXC010000475.1:0-2170 GCA_038534255.1 Pseudomonadota bacterium | reverse complement strand
AGATCGGCTTCACGCCACGCCATGAATGGAAAGGCATCGGCGTCGAGATCGATGTCGCTCGCAAGGTCACTGAGCAGTCTTACGAGATCAACGTGCCCGCGAACTACGGCCACTGGCTTTGGGGGCGACTGATGGAGCTCGGAGAAAAATACAACATCACGCCGTATGGCACCGAGGCGATGCATCTGCTGCGTGCGGAAAAGGGTTTCATCATCGTCGGGCAGGACACCGACGGCACGGTGACGCCGCATGATCTGCGAATGGGATGGGCTGTGAAGAAAAATGCAGACTTTGTCGGGCGTCGCTCGCTCTTTCGCTCGGACACGCTGCGCGAAGATCGCCTGCAACTTGTCGGGCTGCTGAGTGAGGATCGCGACAAGGTCCTGATGGAAGGTGCGCAGATTATTGCGAGTGCCGACGACACGCAAAAGCCGGTGCGTATGCTCGGCCATGTCACGTCGTCATATTATTCTCCGAACGTTGAGCGCTCGATCGCGCTGGCACTCGTTGAGGGTGGGGCCAAGCGGATGGGCGACACGCTCTATGCGTCGGTGACGGGCGAGACGCCGGTGCCCGTGCGCGTGACCGAAACCGACTTCATCGATGTCTGCAAAGGTGCAGCATGACCCTGGATAAAAAACGCTCCCCGCTCGGGCATCGCAATTCGCTCGGCGATGCGAACGGGCGTATCGCAATCGCGGAAGCGCCCTTTCTCGCAATGGTGCAAGTGCGTGGAACGCCCGATGACGTGGCCAATGCTGTCCGAGATGTGACCGATCTCGAATTGCCGGACACGGCAGGAACGTGTGCGCGTTCTGGCGAGACCTCCGTCATCTGGCTGAGCCCGGACGAGTGGGTGATCATCGGCGCCCCCCACGGCGAGCATGCGATTGTTGATGGGCTGAGCGCGGCGCTTGGCAATCACCATGCGCAAGTCGTCAACGTCAGCGACTATTTCACGACGATCCGCCTCGCCGGGCCGGGCGCGCGGGATGTGCTTGCAAAGATCGTGATGCACGACCTTCATCCGCGCGCGTTCTCGAAGGGGCATGCGATCGCAACGCTGCTTGGCCACGCAGGCGGATGGCTCGAAATGACGGATGACGAGACCGGCGGTGGCCCAGCGTTCCAGATCTATGTGCGGCGCTCGATGGCCGACTACCTGTGGTGTCTGCTCGCCGACGGTGGGCGCGAGTTCGGACTACCTCTGCAAGAACCGATCGGGCGCGAAAAGTTGCATCTGCCGCACTTTGAGGGCGCCTAGAGTGGCGCGCTCTTAGGTGGCGGTTGTCATGCACAGGATGCGCCTCTGACCAACTGGCACTCCCCTTGAATCGCGGCTACACACACGCCCAATCCCGACACGCCGGAAGATGGAGACCAGTCATGAGCGCTGAACTGCACGATATCGCACGCAAGATGGTGAGCCCCGGCAAGGGCATTCTCGCGGCGGACGAGAGCAGCGGCACGATCAAGAAGCGCTTCGATACGATCGGCACCGAGTCCACAGAAGACAATCGGCGCGACTATCGCGAGATGTTATTCCGCGCAGACGACGCGATGCAGAACCATATCTCCGGCGTGATCCTGTTCGACGAAACAATCCGGCAGAAGGCCACTGACGGCACGCCACTTGTGCAGCTGATCGCCGACGCCGGGGCTGTCCCGGGCATCAAGGTCGATCAGGGCGCGAAGGACATGGTCGGCCTGCCAGGAGAGAAAAACACCGAAGGTCTCGATGGGCTCGGCGCGCGGATGGCTGAGTATCACTCACTCGGTGCGCGCTTTGCCAAATGGCGATCCGTGATCACGATCGGGGATGATGGTCTGCCGAGCTGGGCATGCATCAAAGCGAATGCGCATGGGCTGGCGCGCTATGCCGCGATCTGTCAGGCCCATGGCATCGTGCCAATCGTCGAGCCTGAAGTGCTGATGGACGGCCCGGACGCAAAGCATGACATCGACACCTGCTACCGCGTGACGGAGTGGGCGCTGAAGACATTGTTCGCCGAATTGCACGAAGCGCGCGTTGATCTTGAGGGGACCATCCTCAAACCGAACATGGTGGTGCCCGGGCAGCATTCGGGGACGACTGCGAGCGTCGATGAAGTCGCGGATAAAACCGTGCGGTGCCTCAAGGCGAGCGTGCCGTCGCTGGTGCCGGGCATTG
>JBCAXC010000474.1:0-2174 GCA_038534255.1 Pseudomonadota bacterium | reverse complement strand
CTCATCAACCGTCTCGTCGGCACTAAGGTCTCCATCGTCAGCCACAAGGTTCAGACGACGCGTGCACGCGTGCGCGGTGTGCTGACGGAGGGTGACGCGCAGATCGTTCTGGTCGACACACCGGGGATTTTTACGCCGCGGCGGCGCCTTGATCGCGCGATGGTCGAGGCGGCATGGGCCGGTGCGGACGATGCTGACATTGTGCTGTTCATTGTTGATGCGGCGAAGGGGCTTGATGAGGATGGTGAGCGCATTCTTGGCCGATTGGCGCGCGCGCGGGGTCCTGTCGTGCTGCTGCTCAACAAGATCGATCTGATCCAGAAAGACAAGCTGTTGCAACTCGTTGCGCAGATCACCGCGGCTCAGGACTTCGACGAAACCTACATGATCTCTGCGCTCGGTGGCGACGGGGTCTCGGATCTTCGCGACTATCTCTGCGCGCGCATGCCGTCCGGTCCGTGGCTGTTTCCGGATGATGACCTGAGCGACCTGCCGATGCGCATGCTGGCCGCTGAAATCACACGCGAAAAACTTTATCTCCGTCTGCACCAGGAATTGCCGTACGCGTCTACTGTGGAGACGACCGAGTGGAAGACGCTGCGTGATGGTAGTGCGCGGATCGAACAGACGATTTTCGTAGAGCGCGCGAGCCAGAAGCAGATTGTCCTCGGCAAGTCCGGGCGGACGATCAAGGCGATTTCCAGTGAGGCGCGCACAGAGCTCCGCGACATCGTCGGCACCGACGTTCATTTGTTTCTGTTCGTGAAGGTTCGCGAGAACTGGGGCGACGACCCCGAGCGGTTCCGCGAGATGGGGCTCGAGTTCCCGAAGGCGTGAGAGCGATGGTGACGATCGATACGGATGCTGAGCTGTTCACACTGGTGAACGTCTTTACGGTGCCGCGGGGACGACAAGACGAACTGATCAACCTGCTGTCGCAGGCAACCGACGCTGTCATCGGCAAGCAATCCGGATTTGTCTCCGCCAGCTTTCATGCCGGTGACGACGGAAGAACCGTCATCAACTACGCGCAGTGGCAGCGGCGTGCGGACTGGGAGGCAATGCTCACCGTGCCCGCAGCCAAAGCCCACATCGCTGAAGTACAGGCGATGATCGAGAGCTTTGACTCAACGCCTTGTCGGGTTCGGGTAACGCACCGGGCGTGAGCCTCAAGCGCAAAGGTGGAGCGATCAGAGCCCCAGCTTTTCCTTGAGCACAAGCGGCACACCGCTTGGCGTTGCGCAGACTGTGACGCCCGCGGCTTCAAGCGCTGCTTTTTTGCCCGCGTAGCTGCCCTTGTTGCCCATCACAATGGCTCCGGCGTGGCCCATTTTCTTCCCCGGCGGCGAGGCGGCACCGGCGATGAACGCAGCGATCGGCTTGCGCATCGTCTTAGCGTATTCGGCGGCGTCCTCTTCCATGGAGCCGCCAATTTCGCCGACCAGTGCGACCGCGACGGTATTTTCATCCTCATCCAGCGCGCGCAACGCATCGGTCGTTGTCGTTCCGATGATCGGATCACCACCGATGCCGACGAAGGCCGAGATGCCCATGCCGTTCTGGACGACGTTGAGGCAGAGCAGGGTGCCGAGCGAGCCGGAGCGTGACACGACGCCAATGTTGCCCGGCTTGAAGACGTGCGGGTTGAAGGCCGGCATGAAACCAACAAAGCACTCGCCGGGCGTCACGAGGCCGGCGGTGTTTGGACCAATGATCTTCGTGCCTGCTTTCTTCGCGGCCGCCATCACTTCCATGACGTCCTGAACGGGGACATGCTCGGTCATGATGACAAGTTTCTTGATGCCGCCCGCAATCGCATCGAGGGCTGCCGCCTTGACACCGAGCGGAGGAATAAACAACACCGAAGCATCGATGTGGGTGTCTTTGGCCGCGTCGGTCGCCGAGCCCCATACAGGTAGATCGAGGTGCTGCGTGCCTGCCTTCTTTGGGTTCACACCGCCGATGATTTTCGTCCCGTAGTCCCGCATGCGCTCGGCCCAGAAGGTGCCCTGCTTGCCGGTGATGCCCTGGACGAGAACAGTTTCATTGCCGCGGATGATCATTGTGCTGCTCGATCTCCGTTTGGTTTCACCCAGCCTAACAGCACAAGCCCCACCACGAAAAGCACGATCAGCGGGGTCACGCCAAGTTGTTGGCTGCCTGTGGTCGCGGTG
>JBCAXC010000473.1:0-2176 GCA_038534255.1 Pseudomonadota bacterium | reverse complement strand
TTGTGTCATTCATGATTGACGATGGTATGTTTGTTCACATAGCGTGTCGAGTGCATTTTTTTCCTTCCGCGAGGTCTGATCATGGCTGCTGAATTGCCAAGCGATGCACGGGTGGTGATCGTCGGTGGCGGCGTCATGGGCGTCGGGCTCGCGTATCACCTTGCACACGAAGGTTGGGGCGCGGAGGTCATCCTGCTCGAGAAGGGCGAGTTGACGAGTGGCAGCACGTGGCACGCTGCCGGGCAGATCACGCACTCGACGTCGAGCTTCGGGCTCGGGAAATGTGTCGACTACAACATCGGGCTCTATTCGGGTGCGCTCGAAGCCGAGACCGGCCAGGCCGTAACCTGGCATGGCTGCGGTTCTTTCCGCCTTGCGTACACCGAAGACGAAATGGACTGGTTGCGCCATACGCTCTCGGTCGGGCGTGCGCTCGGGTTCAATATCGAACTGGTGGGGCCGGAGCGGATCGCGGCGTTGCACCCCTTCTACAATCTCGATGGCGTGATCGGCGCGCTCCACACACCTGATGACGGACATGTCGATCCGACGAATGTCACAATGGCAATGGCGGCAGGTGCGCGTGCCAAAGGTGTCAGAATTTTCCGCCAGTGCCGGGCGACCAACATCACGCGGGATGCCCGAGAAGACAAATGGATCGTCGAGACCGCGCGGGGCACAATCAGGTGCGAGCACGTCGTTAACGCGGGCGGCACGTATGCGCGGCAAATGGGGGAGTGGTCGGGGCTTCAACTGCCGATGACGTCGATGACGCATCATTACTTCGTCACGGAGCCCGTGCCGGAGTTTGAAGATCTCGACGCCGAGCTTCCCGTGATCCGCGATGACAAAAAAGTCTCCGGCTACATCCGCATGGAGCAGAAACGCGGCCTGATCGGTATTTACGAAAAAGCCAATCCGAACTCCGTTTGGCACGACGCTTGTCCGTGGGACTATGAGAACTGGCTGTTCGACGCGGACTATGACCGCGTGATGCCGTGGCTTGAGGAAAGCCTGAACCGTATGCCGATCTTCGCCGAGCTTGGCATCCAGCGAGAAGTGCATGGCGCGATCAGTCATCCGCCGGATGGAAATCCACTTATTGGCCCGGCGCCCGGCGTGCGCAACTACTGGTGTTGTTGCGGGACGCAGATCGGCATCGGATGGGGGCCGGGTCTCTCTCGCGAACTGGCGCGCTGGATGGTGCACGGCGCCGCCGACATCTCCATGCGCGATTATGATCCGCGACGCTTCGGCGCCTACGCGACGAAAGAGTGGCAGGTGATCAAGGCGGAGGAGGATTATTGCCTGCGCCACGAAATCCCGTTCCCGCATTTCAACCGCCTTGCCGGGCGGCCGGTGAAGCCCTCGCCGCTTCACGAACACCTGAAGGCGCAGGGCGCGGTGCATGAAGAGGTGTACGGGTTTGAGCGGCCAAGATGGTTTGCGCGTGATGGTGTCCCACAGGAGGATCACTATTCGTTCCGACGCAATGCCGTGCACGACATTGTCGGTGCGGAGGTTAAGGCCGTCCGCGAGCGTGTCGGGCTCATGGACGTGACGGCATTTGCGAAAGTGGAGGTCAGCGGCCCGGACGCCTACGCCTTGCTGGATCGGTTGACCGCCAACCGGATGCCGCAGAGGACGGGGGCAATCAACCTGACGCACATGCTCAACCGGCGCGGCCGCATCGAGCTTGAGACGACGATCGTGCGGATGACGGACGATAAATTTTATCTCGTGTGTGCCGCTTTCTTCGAGCAGCGCCTGCTTGACCATCTCGCCCGGCATTGCGGCGACAACGCCGTGCAAATCACCGCGCTTTCCAACGCCTGGTCCGCCCTGTCGCTGAACGGACCGCTGGCGCGCGATGTGCTCGGGGCCTGCACGGATGCGAACTTGTCGAACGCGGCGTTCCGCTGGCTGAGCGCGCAGCACATCGAGATTGCAGGACACACTGTGTTGGCATTGCGCATGTCCTATGCGGGCGAGCTTGGCTGGGAACTGCATATGCCCAACGCCGCTCTCCGCGAGGTCTATGACGCGCTCTGGGCAGCCGGGGAGCGTCACAGCATTACCAACTACGGCAGCTTCGCCATGAACGTGATGCGGATGGAAAAGGCGTTCAAAGGCGCGGGTGAGTTGACGAATGAGGTCACGCGTGACCTCATTCGTC
>JBCAXC010000472.1:0-2179 GCA_038534255.1 Pseudomonadota bacterium | reverse complement strand
AGTGATTTCACACCTGTGCTGCATCGCCTGCGCGCCCATGCGCGGCGTACGATCGTCTATGTCAACGATCACACGGCCATGCCCTACACGGCGATCGCCGATGGTGAGATCCGCGAAGACGATCTGATCGCGCTTCTTGAGGCGAGCCTCACCGAGGACGAACAGACACTGCCGACCGAGCCCGAGGTGGAGGCACGCGCGCCGACAGTCGATGATGCCGACCGTCGCCAGAACGACCAGGATGCCATCCTCGCCGAAGTCATCGGCATGATCCGCGCCGCGCCGGAACCTGTGCCACTTGAGACCTTGGCTGACCGGGCACAACGCGTGCTCGGTCGCAAGAACACGTCGGATCGCAACTGGGCCGGGTTTGGCAACTTCCGCGCATTTTTGACCGCATGCCTTCCGATGGAATACCGCCTGACGAACGAGCCGCCATTCATCGCTTACGAAGTCGAGCGCATGGACGGCCCGCTCGCGCCGCCGCCGCCGGCGAGCGAACCAGCCAAAGTGACGGTTGAAGCCGACGCTCAGCTTGCGGGGGAAACCTCGACGCCGCGCATGCCGTCGCCCGAGCAACCTGGCGCCGATCCGTTCCAGCAGATGATCGGGCGAATTCTGGAAGCGTGTCAGGCGCCGCCTCTCAGCCCACCGCAATACGCGACGCTGTTCGAGATCATCGCGGCGGAAATTGCAGAAAATGCATTGAACGGCGGACAGACCCTCGCCAACATTGGTGCGCGGGCCGCCGCGCGTCGCGTCTCGATCACGCCGAACGACATCCGCTTTGTGCTGGATGTCATCAGCGAACCTGATCCGTGGTTCGCACAGGGCGTCGGGGCCGATATCTTCGCGATGCGCTTCCGCGACTTCGTGGTGAAGCGCTGTCGCTCGCAAGGCATGGAACTCGTCGGCGACGATCTGCGCCTGATCGACAAGTGGTTCGCAGCCGACGCGGCGTCTGCCGCGTCTCGCGACCCGTCGCCTCAGCCAGCCACACGCAACGCAAACCCCTGGGACGGCGAACCGCAACCGGTCGCGGAAGGCCTGCCGCCACTCGATGGCTCGATGGGGACTGCCCTGCCGACCGCGCCGCAGCCTGCGCCTCAACAGCGCCGCGAGCAGGCAAACGAGGCTTATGCCGCGCCGCAAGTCGCTCCGGCCATCATGGACAATCTCGGTGACCTCGATGTCGGGCCGCTGCCACGGATCGTCCGCTCTCGCATGCGCACCTGACGCGCGGACAGAGAGACAAAGAAAAAGCCTCGCGCACCCGACCGGGTCCGCGAGGCATTTTTATTCTCCGTCAGTCCCGTCCGGGCGACTATGCCATGTACTGACCGCCATTGGCATCGAGACAGGCGCCCGTGATGAAGCCGGCGTCATCGCTCGCGAGGAACACCACGCAACGTGCGATCTCCTCGGCGGTGCCGAGTCGTGCGACGGGGATTTGACCGATGATCCCTTCGAGCACTTTCTCCGGCACGGCAGCGACCATCTCCGTGTTGATATATCCGGGGGCGATCACGTTCGCGGTGATGCCTTTACGTGCGCCTTCCTGTGCCAGCGCCTTCGTGAACCCGAGCAGTCCGGCTTTGGCAGCTGAGTAGTTCGCCTGACCCATCTGACCTTTGCGCCCGTTGATCGACGAGATCGAGATGATCCGGCCGAAACCGCGCTCGCGCATCCCGTCAATCACCGGCTTCGTCATGTAGAACACGCTGTCGAGGTTCGTGCGGATCACGTCGCTCCAGTTGTCGACGCTCATTTTGTGCAGCATGCCATCGCGCGTGATGCCGGCATTGTTGATGACGATGTCGACATCACCCAGTTCGGCTTGCACCTTGGCGATCCCGTCGGCGCAGCCCTGCGCGTCGCCGCAATCCCACTTGTAGACGTTGATGCCGTTGGCTGCCTTGAACTTCTCGGCGGCCTCATCATTGCCACCATACGTCGCGGCAACCGTGTAACCGGCATTCTTCAGAGCGATGGAAATGGCCTCGCCAATTCCACGGGTTCCCCCGGTAACGATTGCAACACGTGACATACGATGAAGTCTCCTGAGGTGAGGTTGAAAGCACCACCCATGCCGGGCACGGCTCTGCGTCTATTGCCAGAGCCACACTGGCGCGGCACGGGGGAATTGCCGCAGCCGGACAGATCGGCGCTCCGGCTGCGG
>JBCAXC010000471.1:0-2182 GCA_038534255.1 Pseudomonadota bacterium | reverse complement strand
CGTCTCGCGCACACCCGGTTCAACACGTTCGCCCAAGGGGAAGAGGGTGTCACGTTCGCAATCCTCGGCGAAGCGCAAGTCATCGAAGACGTCTCGATCGGGGCGAAAAAACGCGTCAAAAGGCGTCGCCCGCAACTGGCCAGAACTGCCGGGTGTCTTTTCCGACTGGTTCTCAGGCCGCGGATGGGCGTTGCGCGCGCACCAGGCTGCGATGGTGGACGCATTTGCGCAGCGTGAGAGCACGCTGCTGATCGCGCCGACCGGTGCGGGCAAAACGTTGGCTGGTTTCCTTCCGAGCCTGATCGATATGCACACATCTCATGCGACGCGATCGGCTGCGCATGCGTCGGTGCACACGCTCTATATTTCTCCACTGAAGGCGCTTGCCGTCGATGTCGCGCGCAATGTCATGACGCCGGCCGAGGAGATGGCGCTCAATCTGCGAATTGAGACGCGGACCGGCGATACGCCGCCGGCGCGACGGCAGCGCCAGATGCGCACGCCGCCAGACATCCTGCTCACGACGCCAGAGCAACTGGCGCTGCTGCTGTCCCATCCAAGCGCCGCGGCTTACTTTGCCGATCTGAAACTGGTCGTGCTGGACGAGTTGCACTCGCTGGTGACCTCGAAGCGGGGCGACCTGCTCTCGCTCGATCTGGCGCGACTGCGAAGCCATGCGCCTGAGATGGTGAGCTTCGGGCTTTCCGCCACCGTGGCGCGACCGACCGAGTTGCAGGCGTATCTCGCGCACCAGTCAGCGCCGGACACGGTGATGCAGCTCGCCGCGCGGCATCAGGTTTTCGAGCGCACAGAACCGCGCATCGAAATTCTCGAATCCGGGGAGCGCTTGCCGTGGTCTGGTCATTCGGCCCGCTATGCATTTCCGGAGATTTATGAAGCGATCAGGGCCCACAAGCTGACGCTGGTGTTCGTCAATACGCGCAGCCAGGCTGAGATCGTGTTTCAGGGGCTCTGGGCGGCCAATGATGATGCGCTGCCGATTGCGCTGCATCACGGATCGCTCGATGTCGGTCAGCGTCGCAAGGTGGAGGCAGCTATGGTCGCGGGTGGGTTGCGTGCGGTCGTGTGTACGTCGACGCTTGATCTCGGGATCGACTGGGGGGATGTCGACCTCGTCGTGAACGTCGGGGCGCCGAAGGGCGCGAGCCGCCTGGCGCAGCGGATCGGGCGCGCCAACCACCGGTTTGATGAGCCGTCTAAGGCGCTGCTCGTGCCGGCCAATCGTTTCGAGGTCATGGAGTGCCGGGCCGCGCTGGATGCAGCGACGGCTGGTGTTCAGGACACGCAGATCGTGCGCGCCGGGGGGCTTGATGTTCTGGCGCAGCACGTCACGGGCACGGCCTGCGCCGGGCCGTTCGATCGCAATGCGCTGTTTCACGAGGTGCGCTCTGCGCTGCCATACAGCGGTCTTGCGCGCGACCGCTTTGACCGGATCATCGATTTTGTCTCCACCGGTGGATACGCGCTCAAGGCGTACGACCGGTTTGCAAGGTTGCGCGAGAATGCCGATGGGTTGATGGAGCTGACGCATCCGCGGTTTGCCCAGCAGTACCGCTTGAACGTCGGGACCATAATCGAAGCGCCGATGCTGAAGGTGCGGCTTGGCCGGGCTCGCAAGACGGGCAGCGCGGCGGCGCTCGTCGGTGGCAAGGTTTTGGGTGAAATCGAGGAATGGTTCACCGAGCAGCTGACGCCCGGCGATACGTTTATCTTTGCCGGACAGATCCTGCGATATGAGGGCATGAAGGACACGAGCGTGTTTGTGTCACGGTCGACCGCGAGCGATCCGAGCATCCCCTCGTATGCCGGAGGGAAATTCCCGCTCTCGACCCACCTGGCCGCGCGGGTCCGCCACATGCTCGCGCACTCCGAGAGTTGGGGTCTGTTGCCGGACCAGGTCGAGGAGTGGTTGCGGATCCAGCAAGAAAAGTCTGTTGTTCCGCATCCGGACGAGATCCTGATCGAGACATTCCCGCGTGGCGATCGGCACTATCTGATCTGCTATCCGTTTGAGGGGCGGCTTGCGCATCAGACACTCGGGGTGTTGCTCACGCGACGGCTTGATCGCGCGCGGGCACGGCCGCTCGGGTTTGTTGCCAACGACTATGCGATTGCGATCTGGGGGCTCGGCGACATGAGCGCGATGATCGGCGATGGACGC
>JBCAXC010000470.1:0-2189 GCA_038534255.1 Pseudomonadota bacterium | reverse complement strand
GCAAGAAGCTTGCTGCGGCAACCGGTGGTGAACACTACATTGAGACAGTCTGGGGGCGCGGCTATGTGTTGCGTGATCCGGATGGTGCTGCGGCGCCGGTCACTGCCGAAGCGGCAGCGTGATCAGGAGACGCGCTTTACTACTCGCGCTGGGCCGGTGATTGTGCCCGCGTCACTGCAAGCATTTAAGGGAGCCGAGCGGCTCCCTTTTTTGTTGGGTTGAGCGTTGTCCGACGCTCGCTATTGGCACAATTCGATCTGGAACAGCGAAGCGCGTTTCTCTTCGCCGGGCTGGAGGCCATGGCTGTCATCCGATAGTCTCCTCGATACATGGAAGAGCCCGCCATATCGTCCGGCAAAGCCGCGCTGAGAGCCTTTCTGGCGGAGGTGCCGTTGTTTGACCGGTTTCAGGACGGGATTGATCCATCGTCCTATCGTCCGCTGCCGGATGACTGGCTGGTCGCAGTTGCCGATGTCGTAGCCTCCACCGAGGCGATTGCAGCCGGGAACTATAAATCCGTCAACATGGTCGGCGCCGGGGTGATTACTGCGGTGTTCAATGCCTGTGAGACCCGTGACATCCCGTTCGTATTTGGCGGCGATGGAGCGGCGCTTGCGCTTCCTCCGCAGTTTGAAGACGCAGCGCGATTGGCGCTCGCCGCGATGCAACGCTGGTCTCGGAAAGAGATGGGGCTGACGCTCCGTGCGGCGCTTGTTCCATTGCATGAGATCCGAACGTCCGGTGGGTGTGATGTGCGAATGGCGTTTCATTCCCCGGCGGAGGGCATACGGTTCGCGATGTTTCAGGGCGACGGGATTGCCTGGGCGGAAATGGCGATGAAGCAGGGGCGGTCGTTGATTGCGCCAATCGCTGACGACACCTCGCCGGATCTCACCGGTCTTTCCTGCCGATGGCAACCTGCAGAGACCCAGCATGGCGAGGTCGTGTCGCTGATCGTGGTTCCGCTTGGTGCTGGCGGTGTGCCAGGGGAGATTGACGATCGGTTTGCCCGGTTGCAGCAGGATGTCCTTGCGCTCGTGCGCGATGCGACGGCGACTGAAGGGCGTCCGGTCACGCGGCGAAACCTGCGATTTGCGCTTCGGTCCAGGGGGTACGATCTGGAAGCGCGCGCGGCCTATCCGGCGATCGGTCGGCGTTACCGGCGGATACGGCTCAAGCTTTTCGCGGCGTTTGCGTGGGCGCTCTTTCGCTTCAAGATCAAGTTTGGCGACTTTGACCCAGCGCTCTATCTGAGTGACCTCGTGACCAACACAGACTTCCGCAAGTTTGACGATGGGCTCAAGCTTACAATCGACTGCCCTGCTGCAACCATTCAACAGCTGACCGACCTGCTTGATGCGGCACGTGCTGACGGGATCGCTGCCTACGGGCTTCATCGGCAATCAGCGCTGATTACCTGCCTCGTGCCGTCCTACGCAGCGCGTGATCACATTCACTTTGTCGATGGTGCCGGTGGAGGGTATGCGTTGGCGGCTGCGCAGTTGAAGGCCTCGCTGGAGACGTGTTAGCGGCCCCGTTGTGCGCGGGGGGGCAGTGGCCGATGCTCGTCACCGGATGCGGGTGGCTGGCAAAGTATTTCTGACTGATATGTGCGATGTCGACGGGGAGGAACGTAGGGGTGCGAAATAAATTGAACGTTGCGACGGAGATCGCGCGTGCGGCGGACGGCTCCGGTTCAGGGCAAGGCAGGGCGACAGGTTTGAAGATGGAGGGGCCGGAGCTTGCGAAGGGTCGCGCAAACTTCGAACCTCTGACGCCGGTGAGTTACCTGCGGCGCGCCGCGGAGATTTTTGGCCCCCGCACCGCCATCGTGCATGGCGAGCGACGGATCAGCTACACGGAGTTTTATGATCGCGCGCGCCAGTTCGCGGATGCCTTGCAGCAAGCCGGCGTGAAGCGTGGCGATACGGTTGCGATCATCGCGGCCAATGGCCCGGCACTGTTGGAGGCGCACTATGCCGTGCCGATGCTGGGCGCTGTGCTCAACCCGATCAACGTTCGGCTCGATGCCGCGTCAATCGCGTTTTGCCTGACGCATGGGGAGGCTCAGGTGTTTCTGGTCGACCGGGAGTTTGCGGCAGCTGCTGGTGAAGCGATCGAGAGTGTCGAGCACGAACTCCTGGTGATCGATATTGCGGATGCAGCAACGGCGGATCGGCCTGGTGTTG
>JBCAXC010000469.1:0-2198 GCA_038534255.1 Pseudomonadota bacterium | reverse complement strand
GCGGAGCGCGGGCGCGCTACCCCTTCGCCAGCCAATGCACCCGCGCGAGACGGAGGAGACGGCGTAGCGGCGTTGGTCCTGTCGGTCCGGCGCGGAGATACAGCGGGGCGAGGCTCGCGGGCAGGACGGCGCAGCGGGTCGCTTTGTCGGCTGTGCGCAGGCCGACGCGAAGCTCGGCAAACCCGGCTGACGCCAACGCGGAAATCTCATCGCCTGGCACGTTGATCCCGGCGCTTTTCAGAGCCTGTGCGTCGGCGCCTGCAAGACGTGCGGCGCCGTAGGCCTCGCCGGCGTGCCGGATCAGCGCGTCATCCGGTGCTGCACGGAGAATGCGGGCCGCCAACTGAAGTGGCGTTGCGTAGCGTTTGGCGAGGAAAGATTTCAATGCCTGTGCGTCACTGATCTCCGGCGCGCTGAGCTGATCGGTGAAGGTATCGGTGATCGCCTGCATCAACGGGAGCGGCAGCGTTTCGGTCCGCAGGGATCGCGCGAGTTGCGATCCGATCGGGTGATCTGATCGGCCCGTTTCGCGCATCGCGGCAAGTGCGTCACGCCACCACTGGATGCGAATGAGTGCCAGTGTCGGCTCCTGCACGGTGGTGACAATGCGCTCCAGATCTCCGACGAACGCGGCGAGCGCGATCAGCTCTTCCTGTGCAGCGGATGGCGCGAGGGTGGCGGCAATGAAGGCATCATAGTTCCAGCTCCGGGCAATCGCGCGCACCTCCTGCGTCGGGGTGCCAGCCGATGGTCCGCTTTGCTCGGTCTCAGTCAACGGGTAGGACCGCTGTGGCGAACGCCCGCTTCTCCGCCAGCAGCACGTTGTGCGCCCGGCATGCAGCACCCGTGTCCATGACCTCAAGGCCGAGGTGCATGTCTGTGAATGCCTCGCGCACGGCAGACGGCGGGAAATTCTGTGCGTCGCCGGTGCCGAGCATCAGGAACGTGATCTGATCGCGGACGGCAAGAACCGGCGCGAAATCGTCCAGCGCGAGCGCCGCCGGGTCGGCGGGCTGCCACGCGAAGACGCCCGTCGGCAGGAAGAGCAACGCGCCGCGATGGCTCATCTCTGCAAATCGGAAGCCGCCGTTGCCATAGGCGTCGATGGCGGCCTGGTGCGGGTAAGTTGCGGGAGCAGCGTCACTCATCATGATTGTCCGGTCACGATCCAGCTCTGCTCACGCGACCTGAACCAGCATAGCTCAATGCCGACGGAGGCAAGCGCAGCGTCACGCTTTCGATACAGCGTCCTTGCGGGTCGCCGCCGTGGCGCCATCGCCCCACTCGCGGGTCACACCGAAGAACAGCAACAACGGTGCAGCAACAAAGATCGAAGAGTAGGTCCCGACGACGACACCCCAGATCATCGCGAACGTGAAGCCGCGAATGACCTCCGTGCCGAAGATGAAAAGCGCAAACAGGGCAATCAGCGTCGTCACCGATGTGAGGATGGTGCGCGAGAGCGTCTCGTTGATCGACTGGTCCAGCAGATCGGCGAGCGGCATACGTTTGAACTTTCGCAGGTTCTCGCGGATGCGGTCATAGACGACGACGGTATCGTTCAGCGAGTAGCCGACGATGGTGAGCAGCGCGGCAATGATCGACAGATTAAATTCCAAGCCAATCAAGGCGAACATCCCGATGGTGAGCGTGACGTCGTGCACCAGCGCGGCGACGGCGCCGACCGAGAACTGCCACTCGAAACGAAACCAGATGTAGAGCAGGACACCGGCGATTGCGACGAGGACGGCGATCAGGCCGTCGCGGGCAAGCTCAGCCGAAACCGTCGGGCCGATCACCTCGACGCGCCGTTCTTCCATCGTGCCACCCAGCGCATCGCGGACGGCCTTGGCGACACCTTGCTGGGCTTGCTCGGCGCCTGCCTCTCCGGCGGCCTGCAACTCGACGCGGATCAGCACATCGCGCGGATCGCCGAACTGCTGGACCTGCACATCGCCGAGATCGAGGCTCGCTAATCGCTCGCGAATGGCCGGAATGTCGGCCTTCGCCTCGCTGCTGCGCATTTCGAGCACAGTGCCGCCGACAAAGTCGATGCCGTAGTTCAGACCCTGCGTGAAAAACAGACCGAGCGACGCGATCATCAGGAACGCCGACGCGATGAACGTTATCTTCCGCAGACGAATGAACTTGATGGTCGTGTTGCGGGGGAGAAAATCTACGCCTTTGAACGCCATATC
>JBCAXC010000468.1:0-2206 GCA_038534255.1 Pseudomonadota bacterium | reverse complement strand
GTGAGTAGTTCTGCAAGGTAGGGAGGTGCTTCTGCCGCAGCTCTTTCGTCCGCACCGTAGCGCAAAAACGATCCACGCGACGGCCACGCGAAGGCGACCACAGGACCGTCAAAGTCTAGATCGAACGCAATCTGACTCGCGCGGAGCATCGCGTCCTCGAAATCGTTGTTGTAACCGTGGACGAACACCAAGACCTGCCCTGTGAAGCGGGTCGCGCGGCGCGCTGCCTTGTTGACATGCGCAATGAACCGATCGCGATCTGTCGCGACGGTCTCAAGGATTGCGAGCTTTTCCGTCTCCGCCAAGCGGCCGTCTGCCGCGTGAAGTTGACCAAGACTATTGGCGCGACGTTCGGACTGATGGGTGACTTCGCTCTCTGGCACTTTGACACGGGAAACGCCGAACCCGAGGCTCTTTGCAACCCGCGATCCATAGCCTTTCCCACCTTGCCGCAAGGTCCGATTTGTTGCGTAGAGTAACCTCAGGTGCCGGGACCCTTCAGGCGGAAGCGCGTCCAATCGCGCCTCGACGGCCGCCTGACGGTCTGGCTTGTTCCACCTTTCGTAAACCGCCCGCTGGACTTGCAGCGTGTCACGGAGCATCGTGCTGTCCGGGCCGACTTTGGCCTCGAGATCTGCGAGAGCGTCCTGCACCATCACGTCGGCTTCCTGATAACGTCCTTGATTGGCGACAGCTTCAGCGATGAGCCTTCGGATGCCAATGGCTTGAAAACTCTGTTCGCCGAGTGTTTGTGTGTAGAACGCGTGCATCTTTCGAAGAGACATTTCAGCCTTACGATTCTGCCCCTTCTCAAGGAGCAGTGTCGCCTGAAACACCCGAGCCGGTCCGGCGGCCTTCGGAACAAGTTGGTGGCGATCAGCCAGTGCGACGGCCCGATCGAGAAGCTTGAGGGCCTGATCCGCCTGACCGGTACGGCGTCGAAACTCACCAAAATTCGTGAGCCCAAAAACAAGTTGGGGCGGCGGCATGCCGCGATCTGCGATCGCCTCCCACTTGAGAAAATACTGCTCCGCTTCAGCAACTTGCCCGAGATGGGTGAGGCCAACCGCCATGGAGACCAGGAAATTCGAAGTATGCAGATGCCCGCGCCCGTATCTCTCCTCTACGCTTTTAAGGACGCGTCGGGTCAACGATAACCCTTCCGAGTACCGTCCCCGAGCGTAGAATTGTCCAATCAGCTGATAGAGAGCACCCTGAATCACCGTGTGATTGGGAGTATAAATATCACGATAGATGTTGAGGGCTCGCCGCATCGCAGGCTCTGCCTTGGCGTAAAGTCCCTGTTCGGCATACACCTCTGAGAGGCGACTGAGCATATTGGCAAGGATCGTTGGGTCAGCGCCCTTCAACTGTTGTGAGCTTTGGACAATGTCCAGCGCCCGTTCTCCCAGTCGCACGGATTTATCCAGTGCACCAGCGGCCTGCTGGAAACGGCTCAGCGACAACAGATATGACACAAGTGCTGGATGCTGTGGCGGGAGGAGACGTTCGGCAATGCCAAGAGCCCTTTGAGCTGTAGAAACGGCGCTGGGTATGTCGCTGGTCACAAACTGCACGCTGGCCGACATCAGTAGCAGATTGGCATACTCAGGTGTTTCACGACCGCGACGTGCTGCGCTTTTCAACGCATCGGAGATGAGTGTGCGCGCCACGATGATGCGACCAACTCCAGACATCTTGTCGGCCAGACGCGATGCGGCGTACACAATTCTTGGATGATGCGGAGGATGAATATGTTGCGCGTCTTCAAACGCACGTTGTGCCGCGGCGGCAGCTGCTTCGGGCTGATCCAATCGTGTCAAAAGATCTGCCTTGTTCAATCTCAAGTCGACAACCGGAGGAAATCGGGCCGTCAGTTTTCGTTCAAAACGTGCAAGCGCTTCATCCAACAGATCGATGGCTTTCTGTATGCGACCCTGTGATGCAAACACGCCTGCAAGGCGCGCCGTGTTGTCTTCAAAACCAAATCCATTGTCCCCCTGCGCGGCGCGGAACAGGTGGCGCGCCTTGTCGAACGCCTTTGCCGCCTCTGGCAGCCGCCCACGTGACGTTTGCAGCATGCCGAGCGTGCTCAGATTGTAAGCATGCTGCTCGTGGTGAGTTCCGAACGCGGTTGCCGATTGCTTGAGCGTATCCAGAATACTGCGATACGCCTGATCCAGCTCTCCCTTGCGTGCCAACAACT
>JBCAXC010000467.1:0-2207 GCA_038534255.1 Pseudomonadota bacterium | reverse complement strand
CATACCGGGCCGTACTGCCACGCCGTGCTCGATCGCGATGTCGACCGCGTGACGCGAGAGCTGGCGCGGTTGAGCACCGCTGCGCGGGATGCCGCATCGGTGGGGCTTGAGGTGCATGCCGGGCACGGGCTGACCTATGACAGCGTGTCGGCGATCGCGGCGATGCCGGAGATCGTGGAGCTGAATATCGGACACTTCCTCATCGGCGAGGCGATCTTCACCGGATTGCCGGACGCCGTGCGCCGGATGAGATCGCTGATGGATGCCGCGCGGGCGGATGCCGCAGCGGCTGAGACGATCACCGCCGCATGATTCTCGGGCTTGGCAACGATCTGATCGATATCCGGCGGATCGAGCGTTCGCTCGAAAAGTACGGGGAGCGTTTCACGCATCGCTTGTTCACGGATGTCGAGCGCGCAAAGTCGGACCGGCGGGCGCAGCGCGCAGCGTCCTACGCCAAGAGGTTTGCGGCCAAGGAGGCGTGCTCGAAGGCGCTTGGCACCGGGATTTCGCGCGGGGTGTACTGGCGTGACATGGGGGTGGTGAACCTGCCAGGCGGACGCCCGACGCTTGAGCTGACCGGCGGCGCTCGAAAAATCCTTGAGGCGATGGCGCCCGCAGGCCATCGCGCGCGAATTGACCTGACGATTACGGATGACTTCCCGCTGGCTCAGGCGATCGTGATCATCTCGGCGGTGCCGGAATAGTCCGCGACGTCACACCCTGACCATCTGCCGGTGCAAGCCTTCGCGCGCTTCATTGCCGCCGCGGGGGCTAACGGTTAAGACGACGGCGACGCACTGCGGGCGATACTTTTGCCCTGCCGGAGTGCCTGTTCGAAAGGGATACGATGAGCGTGGAAACCGACGTCGATCAGAGGGAAGAGGGCGGCAGCGCCGTGGGCGAGACTGTGCGCATCATCATCCATGCGCTCTTGCTTGCGGTCCTCGTGCGACTATTCCTGTTCCAGCCATTCAATATTCCGTCCGGTTCAATGAAGTCGACGCTGCTCGTCGGCGACTATCTGTTCGTTTCGAAATACAGCTACGGCTACTCGAAGTACTCATTTCCGCTGAGTCCGAATATTTTCTCCGGTCGCATCTGGTCCGGCACACCTGAGCGTGGCGATGTCGCGGTGTTCCGTCTGCCGACGGATACGAACATCGACTACATCAAGCGTGTCATCGGTCTTCCCGGCGATACCGTGCAGATGCGTGACGGTCAGCTCTATCTCAATGGCAAGGCTGTGCCGAAAGAACCGATCGAGCAGTTCAGCGACGATGATTTCAGGGACGGGTTTGGCAACGCGCCGACGATCAGTCGATTCAAGGAAACGCTGCCGAACGGGGTCTCGTATTCCGTGCTCGATGCGCGACCGTCGGGAGCCGACAACACGGCAGAGTATCGCGTGCCTGAAGGCCACTACTTCATGATGGGTGACAACCGCGACAATTCGACGGACTCGCGCTTCCAGCGTGAGGTCGGGTTCGTGCCGCTCGAGAATTTCATTGGCCGGGCGGAAGTCATCTTTTTCTCTGCCAATCGCGACTTCCGCATCTGGCGGTTCTGGGAGTGGCCGTCGAGCGTCCGCTTTTCGCGGTTCTTTGATGGCGTGGATTGAGGGTGATGAACACTTTTCCTCCGCACTCCGCGACTGAAATGCATGCGGGGTGACATGGCTGACTATCGTCGCCTCCAGGAACGCCTCGGTTACAGCTTCAAGGATGAACAATGGCTGCGCCGCGCGCTCGTGCATTCGAGTGCCCGCACGCGCAAGGACATCGATCGCGACAACGAGCGGCTGGAGTTCCTCGGTGATCGGGTGCTCGGCCTGACCATCGCGGACATTCTCTTCCGGCAGTTTCCTGATGCTAACGAAGGTGCACTTGCCCGCACGTTCAACACGCTGGTGCGCAAGGAGACTTGTGCGGACGTGGCGAATGATGTCGGGGTTGGCGCCTATCTCGAGCTTGGCGGCGGTGAGGTGAAAGGTGGTGGACGGCGCAAAGCTGCGATCCTGGGGGACGCTTGCGAGGCGCTGCTGGGCGCTGTGTTCGTCGACGGCGGCTTCGACGCCGCCCATGGCGTGATCACTCGACTATGGGGTGCGCGGCTCGACATCGAGGAGGAGACGCCCGCAGACGCGAAGACCGCGTTGCAGGAGTGGGCGCAAGGGCGCGGACTTTCCCTCCCACGCTACCTGGAAG
>JBCAXC010000466.1:0-2218 GCA_038534255.1 Pseudomonadota bacterium | reverse complement strand
GGGCACGCTGGTGAACGCGCTGATTGCCCGTTGTGGTGACAGTCTCTCCGGGATCGGCGGGGTCAAGCGTCCCGGGATTGTGCATCGCCTCGACAAGGATACGTCCGGCGTCATGGTGATTGCGAAAACGGATCGGGCGCATGCCGGTCTTGCAGCGCAGTTTGCTGCGCACGGCAGAGACGGGCGGATGTCGCGGGTCTATGATGCGTTTATCTGGGGAGTGCCACCGCGTGCGGTCGGCATCATCGACGCGCATCTCGGTCGGGCGCAGGGCAACCGGACGAAAATGGCCGTCGTTCCACCCGCGCAATTATCATCCCGGCTGGACGCGCGATCGGCTGTCACGCGATATGAGACGATCGCCACTTTCGATACGGCCGTGCGCGAAGCTGCAGTGAGCCACGTCCAGTGCGTTCTTGAAACGGGGCGGACACACCAGATCCGCGTGCATCTGGCGCATCTCGGGCATCCGCTGCTTGGCGACGCGACCTATGGCGCGGGGCATACGGCAAGCGCCGGTCTTTTAGGTGGCACGGCGCGTGCCGCTCTTGGAGCGCTCGGTCGTCAGGCGCTCCACGCGCGGACACTTGGCTTTGTGCATCCTGTTCTCGGCACCGCACTCGCGTTCGAGAGCCCCCTCCCAGGCGATCTCTCAGATTTGCGCGAAGCGCTCATCGCCGCGTTCTGATCTTGCAGCGGCAACACCATGGTTACACCGACAGGTCGTTAACGCGGCTTTAGGATGCCTGACGCCATCATCGCGGCAGTGGTGCTTACGACAGGTTGGGGAATGATCGGCCACGTGCCGATCGCTGCGGTGGTTGCATGAACGGCTTTCACTATATGAAACTGCCCGCGGGTGAGGTTCTGTTCTGCGAAAACGAGCCGGCTGAAAGTGCTTTCCTCATTGAGAGCGGACTCTTCGAAATTTCGGTCCGTCGCAACGGCGAAAAGTTCGTCGTCGCAGAGATTGGCCCGGGTGAGATCCTCGGTGAGCTGGCCGTGCTTATTGGCGGGCGTCGATCGGCAACCGTGACGGCGCTCAAAAAGTCCGTCATCCAGAAAGTCGACGCTGACCAGTTCCGCAACCGCGTGATGGATCTCGATCCGGTCATGCGGATGTTGATCGAGACCGTGATGAAGCGGCTCAACAAGACGCTTCAGAAGATCGAGCGCGCAAGTGGGACACCGTGCAACGTCTATGACGTGGGGCCGAATTTTGCTCCTGAGGCGCTGGCCAGCCTGAAGCTTGAGAATGACATCGCGCTCGCGCTGACGCGTGGCGAGATGCGGGTGCACTACCAGCCGATCGTGCATCTTCAGACGGGCATGCTGTGCGGCTTTGAGGGGCTGGTGCGCTGGCAGCATCCGGAGCGCGGGCTTCTGTCGCCGAGCGAGTTTATTCCGACGGCGAGCGAGAGCATGCTCATCCGTCAGATCACGTCATTCTGCCTCAAACAGATCTGCGCGGATCTTCCGCGGTTGCGGACCGCATGTTTGAGGAACGTGGGGAACGTATCGCCTGTTGTCGTCAACCTGAACATCACGGGACGTGATCTCGAAGCGGGCATGTTCGTTGAGGAACTGGGCGAAGCGCTCAAGACGCACGGGCTGCCTGGCAAAGCGCTGACGGTCGAGATCACGGAAAGCTCGCTGATGCTCGACACGGCGATGGCCGTGCGCGTGCTTAACGAGATCAAGGCCCTCGGAACAGGCGTCGCGATCGACGATTTCGGCACAGGCTATTCCAGCATGTCCCATCTCGTGCGGTTGCCCGCGAGCCTGCTCAAGATCGACCGGAGTTTTGTGGCGGGTCTGTTTACCAACGACCAGTCGCGCAAGATCGTCGTCATGCTGCTGGAGCTTGCGCGCCAACTCGGCATGAACACGGTCTCTGAAGGGATTGAGACGCCGGAGGACTATGCGTTTCTCGCGAAGAACGGCAGTCGCTTCGGTCAGGGGTTTCTGTTCTCGCGCCCTGTGCCGCTCAACGATGCGATTACACTGGTCAAGTCATGGGATGCGTCGCAGGCGCAGACTGGTGGCGCTGAGGTCGACCGTCGGGTCGCCTGAGTTCGACGCTGCGCCATCGGAAATTTCCGATTTCAATTGCGCAGTGAACCGCCGTTCATGACATCTCCGTAATGTCACGAGGGAACACCTTCCCAATTGAGGTGTTGCGTCCCACATATGGCATCGGAGGATACTGACCTATGGC
>JBCAXC010000465.1:0-2223 GCA_038534255.1 Pseudomonadota bacterium | reverse complement strand
TCAATCGCGCCAAGTTTCTCATTGTAACTCTGACAGCCCTGGCCGTTGGCGCATCGGTTGCCGTCGCAGGCCTTATCGGATTTGTCGGCATTGTCGTGCCGCACTTCGTTCGGTTGATCGCAGGCCCGGACAATTCTGTTGTCTTGCCAGCCTCGGCCATTGTGGGTGCATGCATCTTGCTCCTCGCGGACATCGTGGCACGCGTGGTCGTTCAGCCAGCAGAACTTCCGATTGGCATCGTCATGGCGTTGATTGGCGCACCTGTTTTTCTCCATCTCATTCTGCGTCGCAAGTTCGCACTATGAGGATGATGAGGTGATCGAGGCTCAAAACATCACCGTACACGTTGGAAACAAATCTCTGATCGACGGGATCAGTTTTCATGCTGAAGCCGGCAAGCTGGTTGCAATTGTCGGCCCGAACGGGGCTGGGAAATCCACACTTCTCAAGGTCCTTGCCGGAGAGTTGCATCCAACAAACGGTGGCGTCTACGTTGACGGCTTAGACATTCGGAAAATGTCGGCGGCACAGTTGGCGGCCCGGCGCGCCGTCGTCCCTCAAGCAAGCCATCTCGCGTTTCCATTTCGTGTGTCAGAAGTGGTCGCGCTTGGAGCGTCAATCCCGGGTTTTGTTACCGATAGGTCCTCGCCCCACCAACCTGTCGTAAACGCACTCAAGCGCGTAGATCTCGAAGCGTTTGCTGATCGGTCGTACGCATCGCTTTCCGGCGGCGAACGGCAGAGGGTTCATCTCGCAAGGGCTTTCTGTCAACTCGCTGTCTCACCGGAACATGCCTTGCCCAGTGTGTTGTTCTTGGACGAGCCTACGGCCAGCCTTGATCTGGCGCATCAACTGCTGATCCTCGATGAAGCGCGCAGCATGTCACGGGACGGACATCTTGTGGTTGTCGTGCTTCATGATCTCAACCTTGCGGCGACTTATGCGGATACGATCATGGTGATGTCGAAAGGCCAGCTCGCCGCAAGGGGCGCGCCCACAGAAATCATGACGAACGATCTCTTGTCTGAAGTTTTTGGATGCCGCATCGAGGTTGGCGTCATTTCGCCTGCGAATACACAATATGTTATTCCGCAGCTCTGTCATCTGCGTCCGAATCTTGCGGCGCAAGGACAGTCCGACAGGCAGGAAACGACAAAGTGAATGACTCCAAGCTGACGTCACGTGTGGTCAACGTGTTCAATCGTGCAGCCCATAGCTCTGTACTGTTTATTTTTCTTCTCCTCCAACAACCCGTCCTTGCGGAGGAGCGAACCTTCGTCGTTGAAATGATCACCGACAACGGAAAGAAACTTTTTGTTCCCGACTACATTGAAGTGTCTATCGGTGACACGGTTCGGTTTGTGAACGTGAGCGGCAAGCACAATACAGAATCGATGCGTTCCATGATCCCCGAGGGCGCCACTCCTTGGAGGAGCAAGCTCGGCAAACAATTTGATCTAAAAATCACCCACGAAGGTGTTTACGCGTTCAGGTGCACCCCGCACTATCGACAAGCCATGGTGGGGCTCATTGTGGCGGGCAATCCAGGGACAAACCTTGAACGGGCAAAGCGCGTTTTCACGCCTCCGAAGGTGGCAGAAGTGTTTGACCACCTGTTCGCAAAGGCCGCTCAACGAACGAAGTGATTGGTCAGCGTAATGTCCGCTTCTGGCCCCAAGTTCAAAAACTCACTCTGAGCAGAGCATGCTTGAAGCTGGGGGACAAGCGGACTAACGGGATCACTTTGCGCGTTCCTTCGACAGAATGCCAGCCTTGCGCTTCTCCCTGAGCCGAAAGCTCTCTCCCTGGATTTGGATGACATGGCTGTGGTGCAGGAGGCGGTCCAACAGGGCAGCGGTCAACGCGCTGTCACCGGCGAGCGTCTGATCCCAGCTTCCGAAGTTCAGGTTCGATGTCATGATGATCGAGGCGTGCTCGTAAAGTTTGGCGACGACCTGAAACACCAGATGAGCTTGATCGCGTTCCATCGGTAGATAGCCGATCTCATCGATGATGAGCAGTTTGTGCCGGGCAATGGAGCGGTTGAGAACCTGCTTGTACCTGTCCTGCCGTTTGGCCGTGTCCAGTAACAACACCAGATCGGCGGCGGTGATGAACCGGGCCTTGATGCCCCGTTGCGTGGCCTCATAGCCAAGAGCGATGGCCAGATGCGTCTTGCCCACACCCGAAGGACCGAGAAAGATCACGTTCTCACGGCGCTCA
>JBCAXC010000464.1:0-2228 GCA_038534255.1 Pseudomonadota bacterium | reverse complement strand
ACTGCATGGTTGAACAGGTGCACCAACCCGCCGGCCAACCCCGCTTCATTCGCCAGCGCCATCCCGAGCGTCATGTACCCGACCTGCGCGACAGAGGAATATGCCAGCATCCGCTTGAGGTTGTCCTGGAACACGGCAACCAGCGAAGCTCCGATCATCGCCGCTACCGAGAGCGCAAGCACGATCTCGCGAAGTGGCAGATCGCCCAAGGCCAATGCCGCCGGAAAGACCGTGTAGAGAAACCGAACAAGCAGATAGACGGCGACCTTCGTCGCAGTTGCCGCAAGAAACACCGTGATGAACGACGGCGCATGCGCATAGGCGCCTGGCAGCCACGCATGAAGCGGAAACAACGCCAGCTTCAGCGCAAGTCCAACGAAAATAAACGCAAGCGCCGCGAGCAACGATGCTGACGGCGGATCGAGCAGATCAAGCTCCGCCATCCGCATCGTCATGTCGGCGAGGTTGAGTGTCCCAGTGAGGGAATAGAGAAACCCGATCCCGATCACATAGAACGTCGCGCCGATCGTCCCGAGCACAAGATACTGGTAGGCTGATAGCAGTGCGAGGCGATGCGTTCCGAGCGCAATCAGAATGTAGGCCGCAAGCGACGACACCTCCATGAAGACGAAGATGTTGAAGGCATCGCCGGTGATCGCCATGCCGATCAGCCCGGCAAGACAAAGCAGATAGAGCGCGTAGGTCCAGGCGTGCTTGTCGCTGTCGATCTCGACGGCCACGCTCTTCTTCGCAAACGGGATCACCACAGCGCTGATGCTGGTGATCAGCAGCAGAACGTACGCATTCAGCAAATCAATACGAAACTCGATGCCGAACGGCGGCGCCCAGCCCCCCATGCGATAGGACACGATCCCGTTCGCCTGGACTTCGCGCAGAAGGCCAAACGCGATGACCGGCAGCGCAAGGCTGGTCACCGTTGCCACCGCCCACGCGACCGTGCCGCGACGCAGGAACGCGCAGATGATCGCGCCGACGAGCGGCACGACGATCTGCAGTCCGGGCAACTGATCGGCAAGCGACAGCACGGTGAACGCCGCGTCTGAACCAACAGCGCGCAACATCACTCACCGTCACCCGCTGCAAACACCTGATCTTCCTCAATCGTCCCGTACGCCTCATGGATCCGCACCACGAGGGCAAGACCGAGCGCGATCGTCGCGATCCCCACAACGATGGCCGTCAGGATCAACACATGCGGCAGCGGGTTCGAGTATGTCTCGAACTGCGGATCAATAATCGGCGCGGTGCCGCCGAGGATTTTGCCAGGGGAGAGATAAAGCAGATAGACTGACGTCTGAAACAGCGACAGGCCCACCAGCTTCTTGATCATGTTGTCTTTGGCGATGACGGTATACAGCCCCGCCACCATCAGGAAGATCGTGATCCAGTGGTTGTAGCTGGCGACCAGCGCTTCGAGTGCCGGGCTCATCGTCCGCGCTCCACGAACGCATAGAAAATCCCCACCATCGTCGATGCCACGGTGACGAGCACCCCGAGCTCGACGAGAAGGATTCCGGTGTGCTGGCCATGCTCGGGATGCGCCGCCAGCGTGGAATAGTTCAGAAACGCGCCACCATTCATCATCGCGACAACACCAACGCCGAGATAGATCAGCACGCCGAGCGGAATCGCGCGCATCACCACCGACATCGGCACGACGCGTTGCGCAGCGCGCAGTCCGAAAACGAGCGCGTAGAGAATAATCATCCCCGCTGCGATGACGCCGGCCTGAAATCCACCGCCCGGTCCGAAATCACCATGCAGTTGCACATAAAGCGCGAACATCAGCATGAACGGCAGGATGAGCTTCGTCGTGACACGGAGTATGAGATCGAGCTTCATGCGCGACCCTCCCCACCAGGCTTTTCGGCATCGTCAGCCCACACGTCCTCATCGCTCTGATCGACGGTCGCCTCGCGTGGTTTCGGTCGCCCCCGCAGCAAAAGCAACACGCCGAGGCCTGCCGTGAACACCACCACCGTCTCGCCAAACGTATCGAAACCGCGATAGCTCGCCAGAACCGACGTGACGACGTTCGGCACCGTGGTCTGCGGGATCGAGTTCTGGAGATAAAAGGGCGCAACATGCTGGTTCGGCGGCGTGTCGGCGGCGCCGAACGGCGGCAGGTCGATCGTCCCGTACACAAGCGCCGCGCCCACCACGACCGCGAGCGCCAAAGCCACGTAGGGCGAACGCGCTGACGGCAC
>JBCAXC010000463.1:0-2240 GCA_038534255.1 Pseudomonadota bacterium | reverse complement strand
CAAGATTGATAATCTGGTCCAGATCGGACACAACGTCGTCATCGGTCGACACTGCGTCATCGTTGCGCAGGTCGGTATTTCTGGCAGCACGGTGCTCGAGGATTTCGTCGTAATGGGCGGGCAGTCCGCTTCAATCGGACACACGCGGATCGGGATGGGCGCACAGATCGCAGCGCAGTCGGGCGTCAAGGACGCGGTTCCACCAGGCGGTGTGTACGGCGGCACGCCGGCCATGCCACTGCGAGAATATGCCCGGCAACTCGCCGCCGTGAAGCGTCTCGCCCGAAAGTAAGAACGACTGAATCCGCGCCGTATGACCGCCACGGCGCGCAAGACTCGAACGCTGCGCCATCAAACGCAGCTTGCGAAGAAGAGACCTCAATGGACGAGAAGACAGAACTTGGCAGCGCGGACATCAACAGGGTCCTCAAGCTGCTCCCCCACCGCTATCCGTTCCTGCTGATCGATCGGCTTGAAGAGATGAACGGCGATGAGTCCGGCGTCGGCGTGAAATGCGTAACGATGAACGAGCCATTCTTCCAGGGACACTTCCCGGGATTTCCCGTGATGCCTGGCGTCCTCCTCATCGAAGGCATGGCACAGACGGCAGGGGCGCTCTGCGTTGCAAACGCGGGCGCTGACAACGAAGCCCCGGCGATCGTCTATTTCATGGGGATCGACAAGGCAAAATTTCGCAAGCCGGTGCTGCCTGGTGATACGGTCCGCTATCACGTCAAAAAAATCCGCAGCCGCGGGATGACCTGGCGTTTTGCCTGCGAAGCGCGCGTGGACGACAAGCGCGTGGCAGAGGCCGAGGTCAGCGCGATGCTCGTGGAGAACATTGAAACACCGGATACATGAGCAGCATTCACGAAAGCGCCGTCATCGAAGACGGAGCGAGCCTTGGCACGAACGTTTCTGTTGGTCCATTCTGCCACATCGGCAGCGATGTAACGCTCGCCGATGACGTCACACTCCACGCCCATGTCGTCGTCGCCGGTCAGACCCGCGTCGGCGCAGGGACGACCATCTTCCCGTTCGCCTCGATCGGCCATGCGCCTCAGGACCTGAAGTTCTCGGGTGAAAAAAGCACGCTCGAGATCGGCGAGAATAATGTCATCCGCGAACATGTGACGATGAACCCGGGCACCGAGGGCGGTGGGCTTGCGACTCGCGTCGGCTCAAACTGCCTCTTCATGGCGGGCTCGCACATCGCCCATGACTGCATCGTCGGTGATCATGTTATCTTGGCAAACAATGCGACCGTCGCCGGCCATTGTACGATCGAAAGCTTCGTGATCCTCGGGGGACTATCCGCCGTCCATCAATTCGTGCGGATCGGTGAGTACGCATTCATCGGCGGCATGTCCGGCATCGAGAACGACGTGATCCCGTTCGGTATGGCGATCGGCAACCGCGCATTTCTCTCCGGTCTCAACATCGTCGGTCTCAAACGCCAGGGGTTTGAGCGTGAACGGATACATGATCTGCGAAAAGCCTATCGCCTGCTGTTCGCAACGGAAGGCACGCTGCTTGAGCGTGTCGAGGACGTTGAGAAGATGTTCGGGACGGATGAGGGCGTGAAGACGATCCTGAAATTCATTCGCGCGGAGTCGAGCCGCTCACTCTGCGTCCCGGCGACCTGATGCCGCGCGATGGCCACGCCCTCTGACGCACCTTCGCCTGATGGTCGCGCGCATGGCCGCGTGACCCGAGATGCGCTTGGTATCATCGCAGGTGGCGGCGCGCTGCCACGGTTGGTAGCCGAGGAAGCCGCGCGACAGGGTCGGCCGGTGTTTTGCGTCGGCATCGAGGGCGAAGCGGGCGACAACATTGCCGCGTTTTCCCACGAGTGGATGAAGTGGGGCCAAGTCGGCCGCCTGTTTTCTCTCCTTCGCGATGCCGGGTGTAGCGACGTTGTGATCATCGGTACGGTCAAGCGCCCGGACCTGCGCAAGGTCCGCCTTGATCTGGGTGCCGTGCGCAGCCTCCCGGTCATCCTCGGCATTTTGACGGGCGGTGATGACGCGATCCTCTCAAGCGTTGTCCGTCTCTTTGAAAAACAGGGATTGCGCGTGCGCGGTGCTCATGAGGTGGCGCCTGGCCTGTTGGCGGAAGCCGGTCTTCTGGCCGGGCCGGAACCAACCGCCGCCGCCCGTGCCGACATTGCAAAGGCGCAAGCCGTGATCGAGGTCATGGGGGCCCAGGACCTCGATCACGGCTTGCGCCTTTGCAATGTC
>JBCAXC010000462.1:0-2241 GCA_038534255.1 Pseudomonadota bacterium | reverse complement strand
CATGGCGGCTGGCAGGAACGGGGCATCCCGACAGAAAACCGCGGTCGTCATCGGTTCGGGCTTTGGAGGCCTCGCGGCCGCACTGCGCATGCGCGCGAAGGGCTACGATACGACGCTTCTCGAGCGCGGGACGCGGCTCGGCGGGCGGGCGCAGGTTTTCGAGAAAGACGGGTTTCGGCATGACGCCGGGCCGACGGTGATCACCGCACCGTTCCTGTTTGAAGAGCTGTTCGCGCTGTTCGACGAGAAAATGGAAGACCATGTGAAACTCGTCGAGGTGGATCCGTGGTACCGCTTTCGGTTCAATGATGGTGACACGTTCGACTATGGCGGGACGATCGCGGATACGCAGAATGAAATCGCCCGTTTCGACAAGGATGACGCCGAGCGCTATCTCGATCTGATCGCGCACTCGAAAAAACTTTTCGATGCCGGGTTCACGGAACTGGCCGATCAACCGTTCCATGAGCCGGGCAAGATGATCGCGCAAATCCCGAAACTCGTCGGGCTAAAGAGCTACAAGACGGTCTGGGGCATGGTGTCGAGCTACATCAAGAACGACAAGGTCCGTCAGGCTCTTTCCGTTCAGCCGCTGCTCGTGGGCGGCAGTCCGTTCGATACGACCAGCATCTATGGCCTCATCCATTACCTCGAGCGCGAGTGGGGCGTGTTTTTTTGCATGGGTGGAACAGGCGCGATGGTGAAGGCGCTGGGTGACCTTTATCGCGCGAATGGGGGAGATATCCGCTTCGAGTGCACGGTAGATCAGGTGATGATCGAGGGGGGCGTCGCAAAGGGCGTCAAACTTGAAAGTGGAGAAAAAATATTTGCGGACGTCGTGATCTCGAATGCCGATCCGATGCACCTCTACCGCCACATGGTTCCGGAGGAGGCCCAGTCGATCACGACCAAGCTGAAGAAGAAGCACTCGCGCATGTCCATGGGCCTGTTCGTCATGTTCTTTGGTACGCGGACGCAGTATCACGATGTCGCGCACCACACGATCTGGCTCGGGCCGCGCTACAAGGCACTGCTGGACGAGATATTCAAGAAGCGCGTGATGTCGGAGGATTTCTCTCTCTACCTGCATCGCCCTACGGCGACCGATCAGACCTTTGCGCCGGACGGGTGTGACTCGTTCTATGTGCTTTGTCCGGTGCCGAACCAGTTGGGCCATGTGAATTGGGAAAGGGAGGGGCCGCGTCTGCGTGACCGGATCGTGGACGAGCTCGAGGCAACGATGTTGCCCGATCTGCGCAAGACGATCACCTCGGATTTCTACATGACGCCGGATGACTTCGCGGAGGATTATCTGAGCTATGCCGGTGCGGGCTTCTCGATCGCGCCGCATTTCACGCAGTCGGCGTGGTTCCGCTTCCACAACAAGGCGGAGGGTATCGAAAACCTCTTCCTCACCGGCGCGGGCACGCATCCGGGCGCGGGCATGCCGGGAGTTCTGTGCTCGGCGAAGGTTGTCGACAAACTTGTTCCTGCGGCGGTGTAGGCGGCCATGGTGCGGCACCGGATGGTGATGGAGCTTGGCATCGGCACAGATATCCGTGGCCAGGACTACACCAAGGCAGCTTGCCGGGCGTTGCAGAATGCGCTGCGGCAAAACTCGCTCTCCGTCTATGACGCGTTCGGTGTGCCGGCTGAGCAAATGCTCGTGACGATCCGGATTGGGGTGCAGAAACCGGAAGCGGTTGATGTCGACGCGGTGGCGGCGTTGCTGCCGTACGGGGAGCGAACGGTCGAGGTCGAGTTTGGTGGCATGGATACGGCAGGTCGTGACGTCGATACGCCCGGCCCGATACTCGCGAACTGTGTCGTGCTGGCTGATCTGGAGCTGGATGAAAGCCGGTGGCCAGTGAAAGGTGCGGCATGAGCGGGGACCTCAAGCGCATCATCCTCGAGATGGGGACGGGCAACGACCTCTACGGCCGAGACTATACAAAGGCCGCGTGTCGGGCCGTGCAGGATGCGATCCATCATTCGTCGCTTACTTTTTTTCGCACGCTCGATCTGTCGCCAGATGACATGCAGATCGCACTGACGATTGCGGCGCAGGAACCGGAGGCGGTGGACTGCACGCGGGTGGCGCAAGAGCTGCCCTATGGCACGGTGACGGCGACAGCGGTGTCGGGCGGCATAAATGTGCATCATCCCGCAACCGGAGAGACGAGCGTGATCGTCAACGTCGCGATTGATGTGCGGTTGCCGTTGTAACGTGCCATTTTAGCG
>JBCAXC010000461.1:0-2242 GCA_038534255.1 Pseudomonadota bacterium | reverse complement strand
TTTGACGGCTAGTGACTGGCCCGGTGGTGCGTCCGCGCGGCAATCGGGACCACGCGGCGCGCACCGAGGTTTTGAAGGCGGCGCCAGCTTGCGGCGTCGTCAACATCCTCCAGAGTTGCGAGATGGGCGACCGCGCCATTGCGCAAATTTCTCTCCGTGTCCGCAAATGTCGATGGGCTGGACCAGCGCACGCCGGTGAACAATCGCGGGACTGGACGTCTGCGGGCATGGCCGATCAGCCAGTAGCCGCCATCGTCGGCCGGGCCGAGGACGGCGTCAGTGCTGTCTAGCGCATGGAACGCCGCCGCGATGGCGCGAGCGTCGACGCCCGGAATATCCGTGCCGACGATGACGGCCGGTCCTGGCGGCAGCGTGTCGAACACGCGTTGCATGCGTGCGCCGAGATCGCCATTGCCCTGAGCAACACGCCAGGTGGCGGGAGGCAGCGCGCGCTCGTGGATGGCGGTATTCGGGGTGAGTGCGAGCCAGGTCTGCCAGCGGCGATCGCTCGCAAGGCGTGCCGTTATGATATGCGAAGTTGTGCGATAGAACGCGGTGGCGCGTGCGCTGCCAATCTCGCGCGCCAGGCGTGTCTTGACCCGACCGGCAACAGCTGTGCGCGCCATGATCACAACCCGCGGCGCCCAGGTGCCATCAATGTTGGCGCCGGACACGTAACGGGAGGATACGCTGTGTGTCGCGTCAGCCATAGAGGCGGGCGATCCGTTTCGGCGCCATGCCGGAGAAAAACAGAATCAGGCATGCGGCGTTGCGGCCGATGCGACGGAGATAGCCATCCTTCGCGTAGCGTGATGCGCTCGTGACGGCAGGGGTATCGAGCAGCAGGATGCGACGGCGGCCAATGCGGCGGACGATGTCGACATCTTCCATCAGCGGATAGTCTGCAAATCCGCCGACCTCCTCATAGAGGGCACGAGAGATTAAAAGTCCCTGGTCCCCGTAGGGCAGTCCGAAAAAGGCGCAGCGCAGGCGCACGGCCTTCTCGACCAAACGGGCGCGGAATCCGACATCGTCCAGCACGAAGCGAAACACGGCGGCTTTGCCCGGGTTTGTCGCCATGATGCGCTGCACGTCTGCCCACCAGCCATCTGCCAGGATCGTGTCGGCGTGGAGAAAAAGAAACCAGTCGGCACGGGCCGCATCGGCGCCAGCGGCCAGTTGAGTGCCCCGACCGGGCGTGGTTTGCACGAGCGTCGCGCCGGCGTCTTCTGCAATGCGCACCGTCCCGTCGCTTGATCCGCCGTCGGCAATGACAAGATCTTTTACAAGACCCTGCACTACGCCCGGCACGAGAGCCGCAAGCGTTGGCCCGAGCAGACGTTCGGCGTTGAGCGTTGGCAGGATTACGGACAGCATGGCGAGGGGGTAGCGGGTTGATTGCGTTGCGACAAGCCGGGTGGCTCCGTTGGCTGTCGGGATTACAACATTGCGGCACCTGCAAAATGTTCTTGATATGTTCTCTAGCGACGTGCACGCTGGAGCCATGGAGATCGATAAGACAGTGATCATGGCGTCGGAGCGGCGGCGCGGGCGGGGCGCGCAGTCCAACGTTGCTGGGCGTTTTGAGCCGGTGCAGCGCGCCGATGAAGATGACGGCTGGTCATCACTCGAAACGCTCGATGCGCTGAAGACAGAAGTCGGCGTTGAAGATGCGCGCACAATCATTACGCGGAACACGTCGCCGGATCTGTCGTTTGACCGCTCAATCAATCCGTATCGCGGCTGCGAGCACGGCTGCATCTACTGCTATGCCCGTCCGAACCATGCGTATGTCGGGCTGTCACCCGGGCTCGACTTCGAGACCCGCCTGTTCGCCAAAACGAATGCGGCGGACCTGTTGCGCCGGGAGTTGAGTCAACGCGGGTATTCGCCAGCAACCATTGCGCTAGGCGCGGTGACGGACCCGTATCAACCGATCGAGCGCCGTTTCGGCATCACGCGGGAGATCCTGACCGTGCTCGCGGAAACGCAGCATCCTGTCGGCATCGTGACGAAGTCAGCGAGCGTTCTGCGCGATCTCGACATTCTGGCTCCGTTGGCTGCGTCTGGGCTGGCGAAGGTCGCAATCTCGGTGACGTCGCTGGAGCGTGATGTTGCGCGCAAGATGGAGCCGCGCGCCGCGTCGCCGCCCAAACGGCTCGAAACCGTCAGCGAGCTCAGCAAGGCGGGCATCCCTGTCACGGTTATGAATGCCCCCATCATTCCAGCGCTGAACGAGCAT
>JBCAXC010000460.1:0-2248 GCA_038534255.1 Pseudomonadota bacterium | reverse complement strand
GGTAAGCCTGCCACAGCGGCTCCCACTGCGCGCGATCACCAGCCTCGAGCGGACGCACTGTCACAGCCATGGGACCAAAACTCCTAGATCAGCCAGACGGCGGCGAGGCCCAGAAAGGCAAAAAATCCGACCACGTCGGTCACCGTCGTCACGAACACACTCGACGCAATTGCGGGGTCGGCGCCCGCGCGGTCAAGTGCAATCGGGATGAGGATGCCAGCCAGTCCGGCGCTGACCATGTTGATCACCATGGCGACGGCGATCACGACCGCAAGCGCGCCGGACCCGAACCAGACGATCGCGACCAGCCCGACGATGATCGCGAACACGAGTCCGTTCAACAGCCCGACAATCACCTCCCGCGTCACGATACGACGCGCGTTGACGAGGCTCAAATCGCGTGTCGAAAGCGCCCGCACCGCGACCGTCATCGTCTGCGTCGCCGCATTGCCTCCCATTGACGCGACAATCGGCATCAGCACGGCGAGCGCGACCATCTGCTGGATCGTGGCATCGAAGAGACCGATGATGAACGACGCGACAACCGCCGTGCCCAGATTGATCAGCAGCCAGAGAAAGCGGCGCTGCGTCACGCGGATCACGGTATCCGCCAGCGACTCATCGCCGACACCGCCCATCCGCTTGATGTCTTCGTCTGCCTCTTCCTGGATGACCTCAATGACATCGTCATGCGTGACGACACCGACCAGCCTGTCATCCTCATCGAGCACCGGGGCGGACATCAGGTCGTAGCGCTCGAACTGGCGCGCCACCTCCTCCTGATCCAGCTCGGTCGAGACAGTGCGGTTGTCGTCTTCCATCAACGAGTCGATCGTCGTCGGCCGCTTTGATCGCAACAGGCGATCCAGCGAGACCGTGCCGAGCAAGTGGAAGGTCGGATCCACGACGAAGACCTGCGAGAATGTGTCGGGCAGGTCCACCGTTTCACGCATGTAGTCGATCGTGTGCCCCACAGACCAGAACGGAGGCACCGCGATAAACTCCGTCTGCATCAGACGGCCGGCTGAATCCTCCGGGTATTCAAGCGCCCGCTCGATTTGCGCACGATCGCCCGCCGGGATCTGCGCGAGAATCTCGGACTGTTCCTCACTGTCGAGATCTTCGAGGATGTAGACCGCTTCATCGCTGTCGAGCTCGCGCACCGCCTCAGCGATCTGCGCATTCGGCATTGCTTCGATGACCTGATCGCGCACCGCCTCATCAAGCTCCGGCAGCGCATCGAAATTGAGGTCGGAACCAAGCGAGCGGACGAGATCAGAGCGGGTATCGCTGTCCAGAACCTCGATGAGGTCGGCCATGTCGGCTTCGTGCAGATCATCGACGAGAGCCCGCACGCGCGTGTCGTTGTTCTGCTCGAGCGCCTCGGTGACCTCAGCGACGAATTCCGGGCGCTGAGCCTCCTCATTGATCTCGACGCCATCACCATCACGGTCACCGTCGTCAATTTCTGGTGTCTCGGAAGATATGGCAAAGCCCTCTGTCGCACATCGTCGTGAGGCGCGATCGACAGGTGGAAAACTGTGATATTTCAGACGGACAGCACCGCAACCGGCATGCGATTAACATAGGTGACCGGGCGACAACACAACCCTCGCGAACCGAATCGCATCATCGCGCTATCGGCTTGCTTCTTGCCTTGCAGTGGAAGACATCACCAAGCGATTGTTTGCGAAGAAGGCCACCCCAATGCCCGCTGACGCCGAGACCCGTTTGCCCATCCGCTTTGTCGTCCTGCTCGGCACGTTGGCCGCAGGCCTCGCTGCGCACACACCGGCCTATGCAGAGGGCCGGAGCGAAAGCGCCACAACAGTCGGTTTGACGGCAAAGCCTGCAGCGGTCGCGCCAAAAGCCAACCCGCCAAAAGTCACCGCCAAATCCTGCAAACCCTCCCGCAGCAAGCTCGGGGTTTCTCGGACGATCACGCTCGATGCCAAGGGCGGTCCGCAATTCGGCTTCGTTAACTACCCCGGCAAGCAACTGCTGAAAGACAAGGAGGTGTTGATCACCTTCGACGATGGCCCGCTGCCGCGCTACACACACAAGGTGCTTGAAGCGCTGGAGCGTGAGTGCACGCGCGCCACATTCTTCCTCGTTGGCCGCATGTCGATTGCGTTCCCGAAGTCGGTGCGCCGTATCATGCGTGAAGGCCATACGGTCGGCACGCACACTTGGTCGCACGGAAACCTGCAGCGCGGCGGTACGGCGCGCGCGATTGACCAGATCGAAC
>JBCAXC010000459.1:0-2246 GCA_038534255.1 Pseudomonadota bacterium | reverse complement strand
GGGTTGAACAGCGAAATCGTCTGCCAGACCGGCGGCAGCATGGTGATCGAGTAGAAGGACCCACCCAGAAACACCAACGGGGTGATCACCAGCAGCGGAATGATCTGAAGCTGCTCAAAGTTGCCCGCCCAGATCCCGATGATGAAGCCGAGGAGGGCGAACGTCACCGCGGTGAGAACGAGAAACGACAACATCCAGATCGGGTGCGCAATCTCGAGCGGCACAATGAGAGAGGCCGTTGCGAGGATGATAAACCCGAGGATGACCGACTTGGTCGCCGCCGCCCCGACATAGCCGAGAACGATCTCGAAGAACGAGATTGGCGCAGAGAGAATCTCATAGATCGTGCCGGAGAAGCGGGGGAAATAAATCCCGAATGCGGCGTTCGAGACGCTTTGTGTCAGCAGCGAGAGCATGATGAGACCGGGGACGATGAAGGCACCATAGCTGATGCCGTTGATCTCTTCGATGCGGGAGCCGATTGCCGCGCCGAACACGACGAAATAGAGGCATGTCGAGATCACCGGTGAGACCACGCTTTGCATCACCGTGCGTTTGGCCCGCGCCATCTCAAACTTGTAGATCGCGCCGACAGAGCGCCAGTTGATCTGCAGGCTCATGACGCCACCTCCCGTGCTGCTGGTTCGGTGGCCGCCGGATCTGCGGCATCCGCGCCGTCGCCCCCCTCACCCTGCTCTTCGCGGCGATCGCGGACCAGTCCAACGAAGATATCTTCCAGCGAGCTTTGGCTCGTCTGCAGGTCACGAAACCCGATCCCGGCGTCGCGCAGGCCGGAGAGCAACGCCGTGATGCCCGTGCGCTCGCCATGCGCATCATAGCTGTAGACCAGCTCCTGCCCCTCGCATCGCAGCGCAATCTGCGGGCTTGCGATCGCATCCGGCAACGCATCCAGCGGCTCGGAGAGCTGAACGATCAGCTCCTTCTGCCCCATCTTGCGCATGAGGTTTTCGGTCTCCTCGACCAGTACAAGCTCGCCGTTCGAGATCACGCCCACGCGGTCCGACATTTCCTCCGCTTCCTCGATGTAGTGGGTCGTCAGGACAATCGTGACCCCGGATGTCGCGAGTTCCCGCACGATATCCCACATCGACTGGCGCAACTCGACATCGACACCGGCTGTCGGCTCGTCGAGAAACAGCACGCGCGGCTCATGCGAAAGGGCCTTCGCGATCAGCACGCGACGCTTCATGCCACCGGAGAGCGCCATGATCCGCTCGTCTTTTTTGTCCCAGAGCGAGAGCTGCTTGAGCACCGTCTCGATGTGCGCCGGATCCGGTTTCAGCCCGAAGAGTTCACGCGAGAAAGAGACTGTATTGAACACGCTCTCGAACGCGTCGGTCGTCAGTTCCTGGGGGACGAGACCGATGCGAGATCGCGTCTCGCGAAAGTCATCCTGGATGTCAAAACCATCCACGCGGACGGTGCCGGCACTCGGCATGACGATGCCGCAGATGATGGAAATGAGGGTTGTCTTGCCAGCGCCGTTTGGCCCGAGCAGCGCGAAGATCTCTCCCCGCTGCACCTGGAGCGAGACGCCCTTGAGCGCGCGAAACCCGGAGCCGTAGACCTTCTCGACACCATCGATCGAGATCATGGGATCATTCGTGTTCATGGCGCGCATATGGACGGGGGGCACCCCCGCGTCAACGCGGGCAACTAAAATGATGCGTCAACGCGGCCCTCTCCGATTTCACGTCAACATGCGGAACCATACCGGCGATCGGAGCGCTCAGTCAGAACCTGCGATCCTCAGCAAGCCAGCCCGATGTCGTTCACAGCTCACGAAAACGCCGCAATGCGAAAGGTCGGCCTTCGTCGCGTGTCCGCGGATGACCTGCAGATGGAGCATCGTCGATGGGCGCGCGGGTTTCGCTATGTTCTCGCGACCGACCCGATCCATGACGATCGTGTGCTCACCCGCCTCAAGCGCCTGGCGGCACCACTGGCCTGGCAGAACGTTCGCTACTCAGCAGCGACGAACGCGCATCTCCAGTGCATCGGTGCCCGCGGCGCAACGACACTCAACGCCCACAACCTGAGCTGCGAGGACGGCGTGATCGCGCTCAAGTTCACGGGAAAATCTGGCAAGATCGTTGAGACGCAAACCGAGGACACCAAACTGGCGCGCTGGATCGAACACTTCGCGGACGTCGGCTCAGAGCGCCTCTTCCGCCGACCGATTGAAGACAGGTGTTCGAGCTGCCCGCGTCGAGCGTGTGCGCCTC
>JBCAXC010000458.1:0-2251 GCA_038534255.1 Pseudomonadota bacterium | reverse complement strand
GTCGCACCGAAGACGCGTTCCATCGTCTCGAGATACATCCGTCGCCGCGTCACCTCGGGGGCTTTCTTGTATTCACCGAACACTTTCTCGAAGCGGTCCGCTTTACCGGTCGCCTCGGCAATGTTGCGCTCCTTGTAGGCTTGCGCAGCCTGCGTGATACGTTCCGCCTCACCACGTGCCTCCGGCACAATTCTGTTGCGATAAGCGTTCGCCTCATTCTGCGCGCGCTCCTGGTCAGCTTTCGCCGCCTGCACGTCGCGGAACGATCCGATCACCTCGGAGGGTGGGTCGACCCGCAGCATCTGCACTTCCTGGATGTTGATGCCGCTCTCGTAGCTTTTGAGCGTCGCCTGCATCAGCTCAGCGACCTCCGCTTCAATCTGGCTCCGGTCCTGCGTGAGGATCGGCTGGATCTTCCGCTTGCCGATCACTTCCCGCATCGCGCTTTCGGCGACGACCTTAACAGTGCCGACAGGGTTCTGGATGTTGAACACGTAGTCCGGCGCGTTCGAGATGTTCCAGAGCACCACGAAATCGAGATCGACGATGTTCTCGTCGCCCGTCAGCATCAGGCTCTCTTCGAGGAACCCGTCGTTCGAAGACCGATAGCGATCATCCGCGTTTTGGTTGCGGAACCCGACTTCGGTCCGCTTCAGCTCGGTCACCTTGACCTTCTGCACCGTCTCGAACGGGTCGGGCAGTTTCAGATGAAATCCTTCCGGCAGCTGCCCGGCGAACTGGCCGAACCGCAGTTTCACGCCAACCTCATTCGGGTTGATCGTCACGAAGCAGAGGTAGCCGAGGAACATCAGTCCACCGACGACGAGCGCCAGCGCACCGAGCCCCCAACTCCCTTTGCCACCGCCCATCTGTTTAAAGCGGTCCTGGCTGCGCTTGAGGATCTCTTCGAGGTCAGGCTGCTGGCCTCCACCACCGCCTCCGCCTCCACCGCCGCTACCTCCGCCACCTGGTCCCTGGCCCCACGGCCCGCCGTTGTTGCTGCTGGATTTCCAGCCGCCTCCACTGCCGCCACCTTGATTGCTCCAGGGCATATATCGTGTCCTTGCGTGAAAAGTTCGTGCCGGGAGAACCTTGCTGCCCGGCGCCGCGAGTGATGTCAGCGCGCCAACGACGCGGGGAATTTCTGCGGCATCCTTAGGGAATTCGCGATGCTTATAGGCGAGGGCCCAGACCCGTGCAAACGCTGTCGGAGGCCCGCACACCCTCTCGTCGACTAGGAAATGGGCACCCGGACCCAAGGTTCAAGATGCCTGCGGGCGCGACAACCCGCTCCCGCGGGTCCGTTTCCGAGCGTCAGGACGCAGCGCGCTCCAGAACCACGATCGAGTAGTCATGGTCGTCACGGGGGCCAGCCGCAAATCGCTCCCGCGAAACCTCTCGCCAGATCGCGTCATCGAGCGTCTCGAACGTCGCGTCTCCCTCGGGCGCTGCATGGATCTCCGTCAGATAAACGCGATCCGCCCGCCCGAGCGTGGCGGCGTAAATCTGCGCGCCGCCGATGATCGCCAGCTCGTCCTGACCGAGGTCAGCCGCCATTGTGCGTGCAACGTCGATGGCATCCTCAAGCACGGCAAACGCCATGGCGCCCGCTGGGTCGAAGGATGGGTCGCGCGTGACAACGAGGTTCGGGCGTCCGTCGAGCGGTTTGCCGATGGCTTCGAATGTCTTGCGCCCCATGATGATCGGCTTGCCGAGCGTCACCTTGCGGAAGAATTGGAGGTCGGACGAGACATGCCACGGCAGCCCTCCGTCCTTGCCGATCACGCCGTTCTCCGCGACCGCGACGACGAGCGCGATCTGAACATCAGGATCACTCATACGGAAACCTCTGCCTTGATATGCGGATGCGGATCGTAGTCGGTCAGCGCAAAGTCGTCATAGGTGAAAGCGAACAGGTCGTTGACCGCCGGGTTCAACGTCATCTTCGGCAGCGGGCGCGGCGCGCGCGTCAACTGAAGGTCGGCCTGCTCAAGGTGATTGAGATAAAGGTGCGCGTCGCCGAACGTGTGGACGAAATCTCCCACCTCCAGCTCACATACCTGCGCCAGCATCATCGTGAGTAGCGCATACGATGCGATGTTGAACGGCACACCGAGAAAAATATCCGCCGAGCGCTGATAGAGCTGGCAGGAGAGTTTTCCCTCCGCGACGTAAAACTGAAAGAGGCAGTGACACGGCGGCAGTGCCATCTGATCAACGTCTGCCGGGTTCCACGCAACGATCACATGAC
>JBCAXC010000457.1:0-2253 GCA_038534255.1 Pseudomonadota bacterium | reverse complement strand
CGACGAAGTCAATGTCGTAGCTGACGTAGGTCGGCGCATCTCCGACGACCTGCCGCGCCTGAGCCATCACATCACCAACGCCACGCGCGAAAAACTCCTCGATCTCGATAATTGTCACGCCCTGCGCGCGACCCCACTCGATGTCCTCGCCATCATACTGCGTGCCGCGAATGCCAATCTGAATGACACGCGTGGGATCCAGTAGACCCTCCTCGATCGCGCGCCGGAAAGGCGTGCCATGCGTGTACTTGAACCCGCCAAAGTAGGTGTCAAAGAGATCGGTGTGCGCATCAAAGTGGATCATGCCGAGCGGACCGTCTGCCGCAAGCGCGCGCAGGATCGGCAATGAAATCATGTGATCACCACCCGCCGTCAGAGGCCGCACACCCGCCGCCTTCATCTTGCGAAAGTGTGCCGTCACCCGCTCCATGCTATCGTCGAGCCCGGCCGGATTGATCGCCACATCGCCGACGTCGGCACAGTGCGCCGCCTGATACGGATTGATCTTCGACACCGGGTGCCGCACCCGGATCATCGTCGATAGGTCGCGCAACTGCCGCGGCCCATGTCGCGGTCCGGGCCGGTTCGTCGTCCCCCCGTCCCACGGCACGCCGACAATCCCGATATCGACCTCAGCGAAACGCGGATCGTCCATCGCGACATGCGGCAACCGCATGAACGTGGGCACACCCGAAAAGCGTGGCATCTCCGACCCCGAGATCGGTTGAAAGAAATCCGTGGTGTCCGCACTCGACATGGCAGCGTCCCCTCTCGCGCAGTGCAATCACCCGCCGCGATTGCACAGGCGCACCGTAGGGCGGGGCTGCGGCAAACAAAAGCGCCTTCATTAAACTCCAGATCCAGACAACTCGCTCCAGATCGGCCGCCGTATTTCCGCCATCGAAGCCCGCTCGTGCCGCCGCCGAATGTCGGAGGGTCTACCGCTCCGACAATCCGGAACAATCGCTCAAATCCGACAGGAGAAATAAATGCGTCGCGCGTTTCGATTTCCAGCCGCCGTCTTCGCCGTTGCCATATTCACATTGGCCAGTTCAGCGCAATTTCCCGCAATGCAGAGTGTGGCCCGTGCCGCCGCCCCGCAGTCTTGCCTCCCCGGCTCGCTGAAAGCCACGCTCTCCGCCATGCGCAAGCGCTTCGGCGCACCGATTATCCTCTCGACACATCGCCCCGGCGCCACCATTCGCGGCACTGGCCGCCGCAGCCTCCATGCCTCCTGCCGCGCCGTCGATTTCCATCCACCCCGCGGAAAGTACAAGGCCGTCCTCGCCTGGCTCAAACGCAACCACAACGGTGGCCTCGGCACCTACAGCGGCCGCCACAGTCACATCCATATCGACAACGGCCCCCGCACCCGCTGGCACAAAAGCTACTAACTCGTGCCGTCGCTCTGCTCCCTCTTCCCGCCTGCGGGGAGAAGGGAACGCGCAACTCCCTCTGGTGTGCCACATGCGCAGCGACTAGGGTCTTGATCATGCCCCACCCACTCGCAATAGCCGCCGTCGGCGCTGGTCTTTTCGCAACCGCACGTTGGGCGCGCCGTCACCTCGACGCACTACAGGCCCAACAGGCCGCGCGTGAGCTGAAGGAGCGCTCTGGCAAGGCGCGCGCAGCCGGCAAACTTGAAATCGACCCGCAATCCGGCATCTATCGCCCCCGCTGATCTCGGCTTGTCCGCCGGGACGCGATCCCTATAGTGCGCGCGACTCTTCCCGCCCCGACCCGGCGCTCGACCATGCCGACGAAACAGAAAAAGACCGCTGCTCCGGCATTGCGCCCGCGCGAGTCGTTCCAGGATCTCATCCTGACGTTGCACCAATTCTGGGCGCGGCACGGCTGCGTCATCCTGCAACCGTATGACATGGAGGTCGGGGCCGGCACGTTTCACCCGGCAACAACGCTCCGCGCGCTCGGTCCGAAACACTGGAACGCCGCCTACGTGCAGGCCTCCCGCCGCCCGACCGACGGCCGCTATGGCGAAAACCCGAACCGGCTGCAGCACTACTACCAGTATCAGGTGATCCTGAAGCCGAGCCCGCCCGACATCCAGGAGCTCTACCTGCAAAGTCTCTATGCCATCGGCATCGACCCCACGAACCACGACATCCGCTTCGTGGAAGACGACTGGGAAAGCCCGACCCTTGGTGCGTGGGGCCTCGGCTGGGAGGTCTGGTGCGACGGCATGGAGGTCTCGCAGTTCACCTACTTCCAGCAGGTCGGCGGCTTCGATTGCAA
>JBCAXC010000456.1:0-2262 GCA_038534255.1 Pseudomonadota bacterium | reverse complement strand
CGTCAGGACGCGATGCCGTCGCTGCCGCCGATCATTGCTTTGACGGCGAATGTCTTTGCCGAAGATCAGCAGCGCTGCCTCGACGCGGGTATGTCGGACTTTGTCAGCAAGCCTTTTGCGCCAGCGGACCTCGCCAACACGATTTCGAAGTGGCGCACCCGACAGACCTACAATCACAGTGACGCCTGAGGCTACACCGACACGATAACGTGGTCAGTCATCCCGTGTCAGCACCGCGATCCTCTCCAGCATCGCGGAGAAGTCTTTCCCGCCTCCGCCCGCCTCGACGAAAGCGGCATAAATCTCCGTTGCCTGTGCGCCGAGTGGCGTCGCAGAACCCGCGTCGCTCGCGGCGCGCTGGGCGAGGCGCAAGTCCTTCAGCATGAGTTCTGCCGCAAATCCCGGCGCGTAATCGTTATCCGCAGGCGACTTTGGCCCGACGCCCGGCGCAGGACAGTAGGTGTTCATCGACCAGGATGAGCCGGACGACGTGGAGACGACGTCGAAGAGAGCTTGCCGGTCCAGGCCGAGTCCATCTGCGAGGGCAAAGGCTTCGCAGGTGCCGATCATGGTGATCCCGAGGATCATGTTGTTGCAGATTTTTGCAGCCTGCCCGGCCCCTCCGGCGCCGCAATGCACGGCCTTCTGACCCATGACCTCGAACATTGGCACCGCGACGTCGAATGCGCTTTTCTCTCCGCCACACATGAAGGTCAGCGTGCCGGCCTCCGCGCCGCCGACACCGCCAGAGACCGGCGCGTCTACGCTCAACAGTCCGGCGCCCTGCGCCATGTCGTGGACGGCCCGGGCAGATGTCACATCGACGGTTGAGCAATCAAGATGACAGGTGCCGGGCGCCGCGAGCCCGGTGATCTGGCCAGCCACTTCACGGAGAATATCACCGTTCGGCAGCATCGTTATGATCACTTCAGCACGGTCTACGGTGTCCTTGAGTGACGTAACCGTTGTCACACCTGCGACGTCAGTGGGCACGACGTCGTAACCCTGCACAATGTGCCCGGCGGCAGCAAGATTGGCCGCCATCGGCGCACCCATGTTTCCCAGTCCGATGAAGCCGATTTTCATTTCCCGCCTCCTGAAAGTTGCAACTCGTTCTCCAGCGGCGCCAGCATTGATGTGATGTGCCGAGATTTTATCTCCGCAAGGGTGGTGCGCTTCCAACGCGGTGCGCGGTCCTTGTCGATCACCGCGGCGCGGATTCCCTCGATGAACTCGCCTTCGGACATGCAGCGCCAGATGAAACGGTATTCCTGTTTCAGTGCTTCACGCAGGGTCAATGGTCGCGCGGTGCGGATCATCTCGTGCGCGCAGGCGATCGACAGCGGGCAACCGGCGCCAAGTTCTTTGAGCGTCTTGTCGGCCCAAGCCGTCCCCATGGTCTCAAGACGCGCGACGACTTCATGGATCGTTTCGGCGGAAAACGCCTCGTCGATCTGCGCCTGTGTTGCCGCGAGCGGTGCCGCCGCGCATGGCGCGATGAAGTCGGCAATAACCTCCGGCGTGCCTTCCCGCTCGATCGTGTCGATCAGCGCGAACAGGCGCTCTCCGGGGACGAAAACATCCGCAAACCCCGCGAACATAGCGTCGGCCGGCCCCATACGCGCACCCGTCGTGCCAAGATATTCTCCGACATGTCCGGGAGCGTCGGCAAGGATTTTCGATCCCCCGACATCCGGCACGAGACCAATGCCGCACTCCGGCATCGCAACGCGGGTGGAGTCCGTGACGATCCGGTGAGAGCCGTGCGCAGAGACGCCGACGCCGCCGCCCATGACGAAGCCATGCATGAGTGCAACGAAAGGTTTGGGATAAGTCGCGATATCCAGATTGAGCTGGTACTCGCTGGCCCAGAATTTCCTGCCGAACTCATAGTCACCACGTTTGCCGGTCTCGTACAGATCGACGATATCGCCGCCCGATGCGAACGCGCGATCGCCCGCGCCGTCGATCAGGACCATCGCGACGTCGGAGGCGTCGCGCCAACGCGTCAAGGCCGCAGCAATCGCCTCCAGCATCGACGCGGTCAGTGCGTTCAACGCCTCGGGCCGGGTCAACGTGATCCGGCCAACACGACCGATCACACGGACATTGATCTCCGTCATCCCCGCGCTTCCGCGATCAATGCCCGCGCAATGATCACGCGCATAATTTCGTTGGTGCCCTCGAGAATCTGATGCACGCGGAGATCGCGCACGATCTTCTCGATGCCGTAGTCCGCGAGATAGCCATAACCGCCGTGAA
>JBCAXC010000455.1:0-2272 GCA_038534255.1 Pseudomonadota bacterium | reverse complement strand
CGACGAAACCTGCATCCAGGGGCGCGCCTTTCTCGAAGCTTACACGAGCGCCTGGGGAGAGCCGGACCCTGCGCTCTCCGATGTTGACGCGGTCGCACTTCCGATCGCCGTCGCCCGCGCAACACGCCAAAGCGAAATTTCCCTCCCCGCCACGCTGAACGCCTATGCGATCGCCATGCTGAGCAATCTCGTTTCCGCCGCCATCCGCCTCGGCGCGATTGGCCAGTTTGACGGTCAGCGCACACTCGCCGCGCTGATGCCCATCACGCGCGAGCTGTGCCGGCATGCACGAGTGGCAACACGCGACAGCATCGGCAGCGTGACCTTCATGGCCGATCTCGCCTCACTGCAGCACGAAACCCAGACGACAAGGTTGTTCCGATCATGACATCACCTCACGGCCCCTTGCGCGTCGGCATCGGCGGGCCGGTCGGCACCGGCAAGACAACCCTGACCGCCGCGCTCGCCCGCCACTTTGCACCGCACCTCAACATGGGTGTCATCACCAATGACATCTACACGCGCGAGGATGCCGAATTCCTGATGCGCGCACAGATCCTCCCGTTCGACCGCATCATGGGCGTCGAGACCGGCGGCTGCCCGCACACCGCGATCCGCGAGGACTGCTCGCTCAACCTCGCCGCGATCAACGAGATGTCGAAGCGCCACGACGGCCTGGAACTCGTACTGATCGAGAGCGGCGGAGACAATCTCGCCGCCACGTTTTCACCCGACCTCGCCGACATCACGATCTACGTCATCGACGTCGCGCAGGGAGAAGAAATTCCTCGCAAGGGCGGCCCCGGCATCGTCAAATCGGATCTGTTGGTGATCAACAAGACCGACCTCGCCCCACACGTCGACGTCAACCTCGACGTCATGCGCAACGACACCGCCCGCATGCGCGGTGACAAGCCCTTCGTCTTCGCCAACCTCAAACGCGACGACGGCACCGCCGAAATTGCCACCTTTCTCACCACCACGGGCGGCCTCCGCGAGCGGGAACCTGTGTGATCAAGTTATGACCTGGGCGCAAAGAGCGATTGGGGAAAGCGACGCGACCTGTGATCTCATTACCCACAATCGTCGGAAGTCCGGTCGCGCAGGCACCACGAAAAGGAAAAACTCAAACTAAACATTGGCAAGAATGTTCCGGATGAAGATATCTTGTGACACGAAAACCGTGTCGGACGTGGTCAGCAAGGCAACGACTGCCTGAACAAGGGACCACTCGATCCGCATCTGAGGTGTGTCATGCTGCCAAACGATCATAGAGTGCACGCGGACGACAAATCCACTGGCGTTGATCACGAAGACATTGAAAGTAAGGAAGATTGGGCTGTCGTCGTCGTTCATGGGGTTGGACTGCCCGCAAGAGGTGCGACACGCGACGCGGTTTGCGACGCAATCGGACGTATCAAGCGCAATGTCCATGAAGCCCCATACGACCCTGAACATTCTGGCGACAAAGACACCGCATCTCTGGATGCCCGCCACCTGAGTATCGACGGAAACAACGTACATGTCGTCGAGGCATTTTGGGGCGCAGCTTCGGAAGTGCGCTTGTCAGGTTGGCACATTTTCCAAGCGATTTTTTCGATGTTGTTTGGCTTGCGTGCGCTTTGCGGCGCCGCTTTGCGTGGACACAGTTGGGCAGTACGGGCAGCCGCAGCGATACCATTCACGCTCGCGCGCTGGATCATCGTGCCGGTACATCTGTTTGCAGCGTGGATTGCGCTGTGGTTCTTGGTCTTCGCATGGCCGCTCGGCCTGTCGTCGATCAACCCCGACACCCAGCGTGCGGACACAGCGACCACATATCTCACAACCCATGAGGGCTGGTTCTTCTGGACCTGTATCTCAGCAATCGGATTTGGCCTTCTGGCCATCGCAACGGCATGCGCCCGCATTCGGGACTACCGCGGCTGGATTGCCCTCGACATGGCCGTTGCGTTCACACTTCTCGCCACTTTGTCGCTCGGTCTCACAGACCGCGGTGGCCGAATAATTGGAACTGATCCGAAAACGATCGCACAAACCGTCGCAACCCATTGTGTCAACAGGATTCCAAGTGATTCTGCGCAGTGCACCACCGATATGAACTGTTCGGACAGTATCGCGTCGCTAATCTGGGGAGCAGCAACGAAAGCTGGCGAGACTGGCTCAAAACTCTGTGAAATCGCCGCGCGCAACACGCCAATCGACGAAAAGCAAGTCAATGGCATTGGCCGCACCCTCGCGCTCATGGACTTTACGGGAGACGTCGCACTTT
>JBCAXC010000454.1:0-2286 GCA_038534255.1 Pseudomonadota bacterium | reverse complement strand
TTAACCGCGCGTTCGAGCTCTGACGTATGGTTGTCGAACTGGGCAATCGGTCGGCCACCGGGCGCATAGCGGGCGATGTACGCATCAGCTTGCGCCGACTCCTGGCCCTGCTGCACCTCCAGCGCGGTGTAATGCGTCGTGCGATCACGGGTTGAGCGGATCAAGAGACCGCGGACACCGTTGTCGAATTTCGCTGTCCAAACGCGGCAGGCATCGGTTGCCGCGGCAGTTTGCGACGGGTCGATCTGCGCCACCTCTGTCCGGGTGTCCTCCGGCGGGATGCTGGCGGTCTGCTCGTCGGTGTCGGCCGCAGGGATCGCCGGCTGGTTCTTGCAGTAGATCTTGCGATAGCGCACGGCCACCTGCTCGATGTCGTTCGAGTACCCGCGGTCGCTAGGCGACCATTTCTTCGTCAGATCGGTGTAGGTGACCGGGCGGTTGAAGCCCCGCGCCCAAGGCAGCATCCAGTCCTGCACCAGCTTTGTGCGCTTGGCGACCGGTCGCTTGATGCGCTCGCCGGAATACATCTTGATGTGCTGAATGTGGGCGCGCACGCCATCGCTGATACTGCGAAATTTCTCGCCGGGCACGCCGCCGCCGGTCGCGCCGATGCCAGCGAAATTGTTCTGATGCGGACGCACATCGCCCCATGAGCCGTTCACGCGACGATACTTGAGGTAGTTGGTCTCGACGATCATCTGGAAGAACGCGTAGTCCCAGCGCACGCCGAGGTCCTTGCCGTGATTGCGGTATTCAGCGGCGACGCTGTTGAAGCGTTTGGGCAGCTTTTTGTGTCGCCGCTTGAGGTACGCCATCAGGCGGGTCGGGGTGACGCAGGCGGGCACCGTGTTCGTCGATGACAGCTGGATGGCCGGCGTGATCGCGGCGAAGGCGGCGCTGCTGATTGCGATCGACGCAACCGCTGCTGCGGCCAGTCCTGCGACCGATGCCAACACATGTTTGCGGTGCACGGCCTTCGGTGCCGCACGCTGTGCAGTGGTATCCATGAGACCCCCGATACTCGAGACAATCGATACAGCCGATCTCGCGATGTGGCGGACCAAGCGATCAATCGGTATTGGCACTCCCCGCGAAGGTGCCGTGATCAGAGTTAAGAAAAGGTTTGATGCGGCAGCATTTTGACCGCATCGCGCGCTGGTCCCGCGAGGGGGTGGACCGACGTCGCGGCACCGGGTTGTCCACGATTTTGCAGGCGTGACGGCGGACCGTCTTGCCGGTCTGAACCGTGCGGCTCATAACGCGCGGATGAACGAGCCGACGCGCAAACCCGAGGTCCCGACGACCACAACGGAAGTCTCCGGCGATGAGGCGAATGCCTCGTCGCAGTTGCGTGATGACGCCGAGGGCGGCGGTAACCGCGCGACGACGACCGGGCCGAACGTCATTGCGACCTATCTCAAGACAGCACCGCCCGGGCCCGGCGTTTACCGGATGCTGAATACCGACGGCGACGTGCTCTATGTCGGCAAGGCGCGCAGCGTCAAAAAACGGATTGCGAGCTATACGCGGATTGCCGGACAGTCGAACAGGATCGCGCGGATGATCCTTGCGACGGCGGCGATGGAGTTCGTCACGACGCGGACGGAATCCGAGGCGCTGCTGCTTGAAGCCAACATGATCAAGCGGCTGCGACCGCGCTACAATGTGCTGCTGCGCGACGACAAGTCGTTTCCATACATTCTCATCGGGGCTGACCATGAGGCCCCGCAACTGCTGAAGCATCGCGGCGCGCGCAAGCGGAAGGGAGATTATTTTGGCCCATTCGCTTCGGCCGGAGCGGTGAACCGAACGATCAACACCCTGCAGCGCGCCTTTTTGCTCCGCTCCTGCTCCGACAGTGTCTATGAATCGCGGACACGCCCCTGCCTGCTCTATCAGATCAAGCGGTGCGCCGGGCCGTGCACGGGAGAGATATCTGGGCCGGACTATGCGGCACTGGTCGACGAAGCGCGCGCGTTCCTCAAGGGGCGCAGCACGAAGGTGCGCGACAAGCTGCATGCGCTTATGAGCACCGCGTCCGAGGCGATGGAGTACGAGCAGGCGGCGCGTTATCGCAACCGGCTCTGGGCGCTCAGCCATGTCACCTCGCACCAGGGAATCAATCCGCAAGGCGTCGAGGAAGCGGACGTCTTTGCCGCGCATCAGGAGGCGGGTCAGGTCTGCGTACAGGTCTTTTTCTTCCGCAGCGGGCAGAACTGGGGCAACCGCGCCTACTATCCGAAAGCAGATAAGAGCATCGACGTGGCCGACGTGCTCGAAGCGTTT
>JBCAXC010000453.1:0-2313 GCA_038534255.1 Pseudomonadota bacterium | reverse complement strand
CCCTTCATGGAGGCCGCACTGGATCTGTGCCCGGCTCTGGAACAGGTCGGCATCCAGCACTTCATGAATGGCCCCGAGAGCTTTACGGCCGATACGCGCCCGCTGGTTGGGGAAACGGTGGTGCGTGGGCTCTTCGTTGCCGCGGGCATGAACTCCGTCGGCGTGATGTCGTCCGCTGGCATCGGCTCCGCGCTCGCTGACTGGATCGTCGACGGACATCCACCCATGGACATGTGGGAGGTCGATGTCGCGAGGGTCGATCCCGCCACCGCGACCCAAACCCACCTGAGCGCGCGGATGGAGGAAGCCGTCGCGGACCAGTTCGCACTGCATTGGCCCTATAAACAGTCACGGGCCGGGCGAGACCTGCGCCGATCCGCATTGCACGATCGTTGGGCAGGCGTCGGCGCGCACTTTGGCGTCACCGCTGGATGGGAGCGTGCGCTCTGGTATGGCGCTGCGCAACCCTACTCTGTCGGTGCTCAGGGCTGGTGGCCGATCGCGCACACCGAGGCAGCTGCGATGGCGGATGGCACGGCACTGATCGACCTCAGTCCGTTCACCAAGATCGCAATATCGGGGCCGGATGTCGTTGCGGCCTTGAACCGGACCTGCACCGCGCAGATGAACGTGGAGGTCGAGTACGCCGTCTACACCCAGATCCTCAATCCATCCGGTGGCATCGAAATGGATGTCACGATCACCCGCGTGTCCGAGGACGCATTCCACCTGACATCCGGTGCAGCAACCCGTACGCGCGATCTCGTCACCCTGCGCCGCATGTTGCCTGAGACCATTTCGCTCCGCGACATGACGGAAGATTATTGCACAATCGGTGTCATGGGCGCGAGCAGTCGGGCGTTGCTGTCACGCTTGGGTGAGGTACCCGACATCGCGTTCAGCCACACCGCCGAGTTCCAGATTGCTGGCGTTCGGTGCCGCGGAACACGCGTAAGCTTCGTCGGCGAACTGGGGTGGGAGCTGACCGTCGCGAACGGCGATGCGTCGGCACTGTTTGACGAACTCCATGCGGCTGGAGCCACACCGCTCGGGCATTACGCGCTGGATGGCTGTCGTCTTGAGAAGGGGTTCAAGCACTGGGGCCATGAGCTGGGACCGGAGATCACCCCGCTGGAGGCGGGACTGGGGTTCACCATTGACTGGAGCAAGGCGTTTACCGGCAAGGCAGCGCTCGAGGCACAACGGCGCGACGGATTGCGACGGCGCCTTGTTCTCCTGCGCGTCGAGGGCAACGCGCTCATGCTCCATGACGAACCTGTATTCGAAGCCGGCAACCACGTCGGCCTCACAACGTCGGGCGCCAAAGGACCGCGCACCGGACTTGACCTGTGCTTCGCGATGGTTCGTACGGCCGTCGGTGAAACGCGCGACGCCACATGCGCCCGCCGTTTTGCGGTGAGGGTCGCAGGCACCGACTATGACGCCACGCCGTTGCGTCGTCCTCCCTTTGATCCGGCGGGCGACAGGATGCGCGCATGACCGATATGCAGGTTGTCATCATTGGGGGCGGCGCGATGGGCGTGTCGCTGATGTATCATCTTGTGAAAGCCGGATGGTCGGATGTGCTGCTCCTGGAAAAGAACGACCTGACGCACGGCTCGACATGGCATGCGGCCGGGCTCTGCACACACTTTGCCCACAACCCGACCATCCAGGAATTCCGCGCCACATCGATCCGGATGTACCGCGATATCCTCCCGAAAGAGACCGGTCGCGATTGCGGTTTCCACGCGTCAGGTGCCATGCGCATCACAACCAACCCCGACCGAATGGACGAGTTCCGCCATGTGGCGGGCCTGTCGGAGTTTAACGGTTATCCGCTCGAAGTGTTATCGCCCGAACGTATCGCGGAACTGCATCCGCTGGCCCGGCTCGATGGCCTGTTGGGCGGGATATACGAGCCGGATGATGGCCACGTCGACCCGACGCTTGCCACGCAAGCCATGGCCGAGATCGCGCGGCGCGGTGGTGCACAGATCAAGCGTTATTGCGCCGTGACGAGCATCGAGAAACAGGGTGGGGCATGGCGGCTGGAAACGTCCGCAGGTCCTGTCACGACACGGCATATCGTCAATGCTGCAGGAACATGGGGCTGGGAAATCGGGGAGATGATGGGGCTCAACATCCCCTCCGTTCCGGTGCTGCACCAGTATCTCGTCACCGATACAGTCAGCGCGGTCAGCGAGCGCATCGTCAACGACCTACCGGAACTGCCGATCATTCGCGACCCCGAGGAAAGCTGGTACGTGCGACAGGAACGCGACGGACCAGACCTGCGCCTCCTTCTCGTAG
>JBCAXC010000452.1:0-2318 GCA_038534255.1 Pseudomonadota bacterium | reverse complement strand
GCTGGTCGTCGGTGCGCGCGTTGCCCTCGTTGACGGGCGGTTGCAGATCTTTGCTGCGACACTGTTTGCGACCTTCACCGCCAACGCGCTTGAAGGACTCGTTGTGGATACCGATCACTGGCGGCACTTTTACATCCAGATGGCCGGCCTCTGGGGGCTGTACGCATGGATGCGACCGGACGCTGCGTCCTTTCTGGATGCGGTCACCGGGCCGATCAACGAGGCGCTGGAGCCGCGCGCCGTGATGCCGACGATCGCGCGGACCGAACAGCCACGACGGCGCCAATTTCGCAGGCGCCTTGGCAGTCACACACCAATCGCGCAACAAGATCGACCTGTGAATGTCACGACAGTGCTCAAGGCAACGGCGTCGAAGCCCACTTCCGAGCCAACCGATGAGCCGCCCCGCAGACCGTCGCCCCGTGAAGTGTTCGGCCTTCGCGCCGCCGATGCGTTGCCGGACCGTATCGGGTTCGGTCGGCGAAGCCTGCAGAGCCACGAGAGCCGTGCCGCGTTTAAGATCCCTGGGTTCCCTACAAAGTAGGTGGGCGCCGAGTATCCGAGACCACGGTCCCGGTCAGGGTCAGCTCCCGAAGTGATCTTATAGGCCCCGGGAAATTGTGCTGATCACGCGCACCGCAGCCCTGCAGAGAGGAAGAGATAAGGCGCTTTGGCCGGGATTGCCACCGCAGGCGTTCACCCTGTCGTCTGGATGCTGTGCGCAGCCGCGCTCCGGACATGCAGCGAGGGTGGCATTCGGCTGCGCGGTGCGCTATCGCGGCGGTATCTTTGATCGGTGGGATCGATACGCCCTGCGCAACGGCAGGCGAGCCCCACACCTGCGACCTGTGAGGAACACAAGATGGCGACGAAAGTTGCGATTTCTGGATTTGGCCGTATCGGCCGCAACGTGATGCGGGCCTTCGCCGAAAGCGGGCGGAGCGACCTTGAGATCGTGGCGATCAATGACATCGCGCCGATCGAGCAACTGGCGCATCTCTTTCGCTACGATTCCGCCCACGGCGTGTTCAAGCAGGATGTCTCGGTCGATGGCGACACACTGACGATTGGGTCCGCGAAGGTGAAAGTGCTCGCCGAGCGCAATCCGGCAGACCTCCCCTGGGGTGACATGGGTGTAGACGTGGTGATGGAGTGCACCGGCATCTTCACCAACGCCGACAAGGCGCAGGCGCACATCGAAGCCGGCTGCAAGCGCGTGCTCGTATCCGCGCCGTCGAAAGGCGCGGACATCACGGTCGTCTATGGCGTAAACTCCGACGAGCTGAATGCCGACCACAAGATCATCTCCAACGCCTCATGCACGACGAACTGCCTCGCGCCGGTGGCCAAGGTTCTGAACGATCTATGCGGCATTGAGCGCGGCTTCATGACGACGGTGCACGCCTACACGTCGGATCAGCGCATTCTCGATGCGCCGCACAGCGACATGCGTCGCGCTCGCTCCGCCGCTGTATCCATGATCCCGACGTCGACAGGTGCCGCGCGCGCCGTGGGGCTCGTTCTGCCAGAACTGAATGGCAAACTCGACGGCACCGCGATCCGCGTGCCAACGCAGAATGTCTCGATGATCGACCTCAAATTCGTACCTGGCCGCGATGTGACGGTTGAGGAGGTCAATGAGGCGATGGATGCGGCGGCGGCCGGCCCGATGAACGGCGTCTTAGGCGTGGCTGCAGAGGAACTCGTCTCGATCGACTTCAACCACAACCCGAACTCTTCCACGTTCGACCGTCCGAGCACGCAGGTCGTCGATGGCAAGCTCGGCCGCGTGCTGAGCTGGTACGACAACGAGTGGGGCTTTTCCAATCGGATGCTTGATACGGCGGTGAAGGTTGGATCGCTGGGTTAAGCCGCGTCAAACATGTTTCAGTCACGGAGCCCGGCCCTTGCGCCGGGCTTCTTGTGTTTTAGGCGGCTTGGAATCGGATAAACTCGCTGCATGCAGCAGTACCTCGACCTCCTCCGCCACGTGCGCACGCAAGGTGTTGTCCGTGAGAACGACCGCACGGGTACCGGCACGCAAAGTGTCTTCGGATACCAGATGCGGTTTGACCTCGCGGACGGATTCCCAATGGTCACCACGAAGAAGCTGCATCTGAAGTCGATCATCCACGAGCTGCTGTGGTTTCTCGCAGGCGATACGAACATCGAATATCTCAAGCGCAACAGTGTGCGTATCTGGGATGAGTGGGCGGCACCGGATGGAGAGCTTGGCCCCGTATATGGCAAGCAGTGGCGATCGTGGACGGCGCCTGACGGGCGGGCGATCGACCAGATCAGCGACCTCGTTGCGCGGC
>JBCAXC010000451.1:0-2322 GCA_038534255.1 Pseudomonadota bacterium | reverse complement strand
TCGCGCGATCTTCAAATGGGATACCGGACACTCGGAACAGATTATCTTCTGCGGCGGCAATCAGCGTCTCGAACAAGTGGTGTTGCTCGATCGGGGCGGTCGTAAATGTGCCGAGCAAGCGTTCAACGGCGTCAGCGGGTTTTTCAATCAGTGTCAGCAGGGGCGCTCTGAGTGAAAGCGTTCCAGACCGATTTTCCTCCGGCAGAAACATGCGATCCGGAAGGTGGGTGAAAAGCGCAGCCCACATCCCGACAAACGCGGCACCCCACACATCGAGAATACTCTCGGCGTAGAGCAGGAAGTGTCGCTTGCGCTCCAGGTAGTTGCGCAGCGCAACCCCGTCTTCAAGATCAAGCGGTACGCTCCAATCAAGCCGCGGAAAGCCGAAAAACACCTCTTCCCTAAGTAGACTGCGCGCACTGTTGCCGATGTTGGTGATCAGGCTGTCGTTGTCTGCGGGGGCACCGGTGGATCGAAACACCTCGGCTGTGACCATCACGGCCAACCGTTCGCGACATTCGGCGTCAGCAAATACAGATTGCCCATGAATCTGCTGCAGACGATCATAGAGTTCGCGGATGTCGCGTAGTTCCGGCTCCCGGCCTTCTTTGCGGATAGTGCGAGAATTCCAGAGGGCGCGCCGTTCCGCTTCAATGTGGGCGCTGAGTACGCCGAGGTTCAGGCTCGCCACAAAGCGCCCAAAGCTCATCGGTGCCGCGGTGTCGTTCCTCACAACGCAACAACCTCCTCTCCGCCGAACCACGATGCGGCCCGAAGAATTTTGACGAATGTTTCAGCGGCTTCCCTGATGTCATCTTCAGTCTGCAATACATCGAGGATGTTCTTGCAGGTCACGGTTCGTCCCCGGACAATGTCGTTGACGGTAATCTGCCAGCGGGACCGCGTGAGCCAGAGCCACAGTGACCGCCAGAACATCACCAGCGCGTAGAGCGAAAGCTTCAACTCCAGCGGTTTTTGATAGAGCACGGTCTTGCCGAAGCGGTAGTAGAAGACTGCATCGCGCGCATCCGATGATAGTTCAGCCACGAAATGAACTTTGAAGGCGACACCGCCAAAAACACCCTTGGATTGTGACCGCCTGATCTTGAGTTTGACCTCGTCAAAGCCACTTCGCATGACCGGTTCATTGGCCGAGAGACTATCGGTGAGTAGCAAAACTGGTTGCTCATCTTCACCCTCAGGCGGGTGCATCAGGCGGGCATTGGTGAAGCCGGAGAATCGCGCCTTAAGCGCGGCACGGTCGTCGATTACGGTATCACTCATCGTACCTCTTCCCATCTATCCGTGCAGGGCGCGGCGAACATCGGTCGGCATATGACCGGTCAGTGGAATGCCTGTGAAAAATGAAACGTCTGGATTTCGGTTGGGCGTTTGACTGGCGGGCGCTGCCACACCCTCAGTTCGGAACCATGTCGCCAGTCGCGACACGAAGGCCCGGAAAACTTGTACGGCGCCAAAAGCTGCCAGTGGCAACACGAGTGCACCGACGATCAGGCCTGTCGACCATAGCAAGCCATCGCTCCAGCCGGCGGTGGCATTGGCCAGGACACGTCCGGCCTGATGTGGAAAGGAGGATAAGTCAGCTGCCTTTTCCTGAAATGCCGTCCTGCTTTCGCTTGTGGCAAGGCGATGCTTCACAGCGGCCTCACAGGCGACGAGGTCGGCTTTCTCCAGGCAGCCATGCCGCAATGTTGCAAACGCGTGGTGCTCACGTTCGTGCTGCCGACGGATACGTGCCGCTGCGACGAGTTCTTGTATCTTCGCTTGAAACGCAACACGGTCGTGGCTCGATGCAAGGGGATGCCGTTTTGCCCGACGACAAACGGCCAAGCTGCCCCTGAAACAAGCCGCCCTCTGTTTTTGAAACTCAAGCTTTGCGGCAATGATGGCTTGCTTGCGTTTCAATCGGCGTCGGTCGTTGGTTGACGCGAGATCGTGTGCTATCGCCGCGTGGCACGCATCCATCCGTTCCAACGTCAAACAGCCGCTCCGTAGCAGCCGGTATTCACGTTGCAAAGCAGCTTGCTCGACCTGGGCCTGATCTTCGTCTTCTGCGTGGACCGCCGCCTCATGCCTCCAGATGCGAAGTTGCGTGCGATCGCGGGCGGCGAGACCTTGAAATTTTAAGGCAGCGTTGCAGGCCTCAACATCGTGCTTCTGGCACGCGATCCAATCACGTTCGAACTGCGGTCGACGCACCGCAATGTCGCGCATCCGTGCGAGTGCTTGCCGACTTTGTGGCGTGAGTGGAAAATCAGCGGCTTTATCGCAGGCGTCGACGTTACCTCGTGCGCAGGCCTG
>JBCAXC010000450.1:0-2341 GCA_038534255.1 Pseudomonadota bacterium | reverse complement strand
CGCAGGCACATGCGGGTTTTGCGGATGGGCGATGAGTGAAATGCCGGACGCCCAGAAGCGCGGGTCTTCAGATGCGCCATCGATCTGATCGCGGAAGGCCTCTGCGAACTCGCCGTGCACGGTCGAGGTGTGCACGCCAACCTTTTCGAAGACGCGCCCGTGCATCATCGACATGACACCGCCGCCGCCCTTGGCGCCGCTGTTCTCATCGGTCCGATCCCAGGGCGTGCGCTTGAACCGGCCCGGCGCGCGATCTGCCAGCGGGCCGGACACGTCGTCCTCGAGCGCCTCGAAAGCGGCGCAGATATCGTCGCGCAGGCTTTCGAAGCATGTGCGGGCCAACTGTTTTCGGGTCTCGAGGTCAGTGTCGTCACCCGATACGTCGTTTGTTGTCGCCACCTGTGTCATCGCTGTCTCTCGTCGCTTCGCCTCAGTGACCCACGTGCGGTTCATCTGCCATGCGCCGCCGCGGCTTGCCGATGTCCGGACACGTCGATAAGGTCCGGCATCCCAAAGTGTCGTCGTGCCGAACCGGTCGTGGTGCCCACGCCCGCTGTCGGCGCCCTCATAACAGACCGGGCTTGCGAGAGCGAGACGTGAGCAATTGACGCCTGCCGGCCCGTGGCGTCATGCGCAGACCGATCCGCAAGCAGCCCGAACCCGGCTCCGCCCGGTCGTGGCAGACGAGGATGACTTTCATGCTGACGTCGGTCTTTCACTGGTTCGAGACCCGGAACGCGCCCTTCCCCGAGCGCGCGCCGGAACGCCCGCCGCGCACTCTGCTCGCATTTATCATCCACTATGCGCGTCCGTTCTGGCCGCTGCTGGCGACGGTTGCCACGGTTGGGACGATCCTGGCGCTGCTGCAGGTCTGGCTGTTTGCGCTGGTTGGCAATCTCGTCGATTGGCTGGCGGAGGCAGACCGCGCGACGTTCCTTGCCGATCACGGCTGGTCGCTGGCGCTGCTCGCGGCCCTCGTGCTGCTCGTGATGCCGGTGTTGAACGCGACCTATGAGGCGACGGTCCACCAGGGCCTGCTCGGCAACTTCGCAATGCGCATTCGCTGGGATGCGCATCGCTATCTGCTGCGTCAATCGATGACGTTCTTTCAGGACGATTTTGCCGGGCGGATCGCGACCAAGGTGATGCAGACATCGCTCGCGGCACGCGACACGGTCATGACCATCACCGAGGTGATGATCTATGTCTGCATTTACTTCCTCGGCGCAGTCGCGTTGTTCGGTGCGAGCGATCTGCGGCTGACGGTGCCGCTGGTACTCTGGCTCGCGGGCTACGTCGGGGTGCTCTGGTATTTTATTCCCCGGCTGCAGGTCGCATCGAAGGCGCAGTCAGACTCCCGCTCGATCGTCACGGGCCGGATCGTGGACAGCTATACCAACATCAACACTGTGAAGATGTTCGCGCACACTGCCGACGAGGATGCCTACGCGCGCGACGGGATGGGCGCATTTCTCGGGACCGTGCACACACAGATGCGTCTAGTGACGAAGCTGAACTCGTTGCTGCATCTGCTTAATGCGTGGCTGATCTTCTCTGTTGCCGGCGTCGCGATCTGGCTCTGGTCTGCTTCGGCGATCACGACGGGCGCGATTGCCTTTGCGACCGCGCTTGTGTTGCGTCTGCAGGGCATGTCGCAATGGATCCTCTGGGAAGTCGCGCGGCTCTTCGAGAACATCGGGATCGTCGAGGATGGCATGGAGACGATCGCGCGCCATCGCGATGTGACGGACGCGCCGGATGCCCATGCGCTTGCCGTGAACGACGGAGGCATCGCGTTTTCAAACGTCACCTTCAACTACGGCAAGGATCTCGAGAGTGGCGGGGTGATTGAAGGGCTCTCGCTGGACATCAAGCCAGGAGAAAAAGTCGGCCTTGTTGGGCGATCCGGCGCTGGCAAATCCACACTCGTCAATTTGTTGCTGCGGTTCTACGACCTGGAGGCCGGGCGGATCAGCATCGACGGGCAGGATGTCTCGACGGTCACGCAGTCGAGCCTTCGCGCCGCGATCGGCATGGTGACGCAGGACACGTCGCTGCTCCACCGTTCGATCCGGGAGAACATTCGCTATGGTCGCCCAAGTGCCAGTGACGCCGAAGTGCTGGCGGCGGCGACGCAGGCCGAGGCTGCCGACTTCATCGGAGAGCTGGAAGATGCAAGCGGGAATGCCGGGTTCGATGCCCAGGTCGGCGAGCGCGGTGTGAAGCTCTCAGGTGGCCAGCGCCAGCGGATCGCGATCGCGCGCGTACTGTTGAAGGACGCGCCGATTCTGATCCTTGATGAGGCGACGTCGGCGCTCGACAGCGAGGTCGAAGCTGCGAT
>JBCAXC010000449.1:0-2344 GCA_038534255.1 Pseudomonadota bacterium | reverse complement strand
CTCCCAAGTACGGTGGGTATTGCGCGTACGCCGCCGCTCTTGGGAGCAAAACTGGTCGGGCTGGCGACGAACGCATCACGGTTGGCCGCCGAAGAGAACCGCCACGTGACGCCGCTCCATTTCGTCGTGAACTCTTTCGATCCACGGACCGGTTTGTTCTGCTTGAAGTAGGCGACTGGGTCATAGCCACCAACCGCTGTCCCCTTCACGAGCCCTGTGTAATAGCCGCTGGCAGCAGCGTCATTGATCGGCGCACCGGCCAACATGCCACCGGCGATGGCGCCGGCAGCGAGCATGAGAACGGAACGTCGAGAGAAAAATTTGGGCATCGTCAGCAGCCTCGTGCGTGTGTCTTTGATTGCGCAGTGTGCACCAAATAGCGGCGTCCACCAGACACAGCGCATCACATCACCGTCATGAGCTTTACCAAAGCTGCGCAAAACCGGGCGGAACGGGCGCTCAGGCCTCCTCGTCCGATTGACGCCAGTGGCCACCTTCGGCAAGCCTTGCGCATGCGCGGAGAATTACGACACCGGACCCGAAGCCCGTTATCGACAATCGTGTGCGTTGCTGTGCTCGTCGTCGCGGCCTTGACGACGCGTCCGGCTCCCGGCACCGCAAAGCCGTTCGTTACACCAGAGATCCTCGTGCTTGGCGACAGCCAGCTGTCGTTCGGCTCCGGCGAGCTGATGCTCGACTTCTTCCAGAACTTTGATCGCCATTGCCGCCGTTTCGTCGATGACGCGACGCTGCGCACCCGCATTTCGAACATGCGGACCCAGATGATCGGCGCGCGCTCGACCTCGCTTCAGTCTTGGGTGAGCAAACGCGGCAAGGCGTGGAGCAGCCTCTGCAAGAAAGACAAGTCATGGGGCGTGAATGCCAGCGTCTGGGGTCACAACGCGACGCCCGGCCGATTGTACCACCAGATGGGCGAGGGAAAGAAATTCGATGTCTGCCGTAAGGGGCTCTCACCTCTCCAGGCGCTGCTGCGGAGAAAGTACTACGCGCCGGACCTGCTGATGTTCTACCTCATCGGCAACGGATCAGGACGCCTTGCGAACAACGCAAAGGCAGCCGAGAGCGATGTCGCTGCCCTGATGGCGCAACTCCCGCCCTCGCAAAAATGCCTCTTCATGACAACGACGCCGATCCACACCCCTCGCCGCAACCGCACGCGCATAAAGGCTGAGCGTGCGCTGAAGAAGGCGTTCGAGCGCGCGGGCAATCGCTGCAGTTTTGTTCCCGCGCTGACTCCGGTCTCGATCGCGTCCATTCAGGGCAAGCGGCAATATTTTCGCCGCCACAAGTCCGGCAAGGTGAAGGACCCGTTCCACCCCAACGAGAAAGCCACGCGCAAATTTCTCAACGTGATCAAGCCGAAGCTGTGTCGCGCCATCGCGGGCGAACTGTCCATGCCGCAACTCGCAGCCAGCGAAGCGCCAGAGAAGTCACACGTAGTCGCGGAGTGAGGCGGCGGACGCGCGTTTCGGCCTCAAACCTCAGGTGTTGAAGCGGAAGTGCAGCACATCGCCATCAACGACGATGTACTCCTTGCCCTCAAGCCGCATCTTGCCAGCGTCCTTGGCCCCCGCCTCGCCGCCAAGCGCGACATAGTCCGCAAACGCAACCGTCTCGGCGCGGATGAACCCCTTCTCGAAGTCCGTATGGATCACCCCGGCAGCCTTCGGCGCCGTTGTCCCGATCGGGATCGTCCAGGCCCGCGTCTCCTTCGGCCCTGCCGTGAAATACGTGATGAGCCCCAACAGGTCATAGCCCGCACGGATGAGCCTGTTGAGCCCTGGCTCCTCCAGCCCGAGATCGGAGAGAAACTCCGCCTGCTCCGCATCATCAAGACTGGCAAGCTCGGCTTCGATTTTCGCGGAAATCACGACAGCCCCGGCCCCTTCCGCCGCTGCCTGTTCCGCCACGCGGGCTGAGTACGCATTCCCCTCCGCCGCCGAGTCTTCATCGACATTGCAGACGTAGAGCACCGGTTTCGCCGTTAGCAGTTGCAATTGCTGAAACAGCTTGTCCTCGCCCGCGTCGATCTCCAGCGTACGCGCTGGGCGCCCATCTTCCAGAACGCCAAGCACCCGGTCGATCAGCGCCAGCGTGGCCTTTGCCTCCTTGCCGGACGCATCCGCAGCCTTCGCTTTTTTCTCCAGCGCCGGCTTGCGTTTCTCGAGGCTCTCGAGGTCGGCGAGCATCAGTTCGGTCTCGACCACCTCGGCATCCGCAATCGGATCGATCCGCCCGTCGACGTGCGTGACATCGTCATCCTCGAAACACCGCACGACATACGCCACAGCATCGACTTCCCGGATGTTGCCGAGAAACTGGT
>JBCAXC010000448.1:0-2351 GCA_038534255.1 Pseudomonadota bacterium | reverse complement strand
GCAAGTGCCGCTTCGTCGACGATGCCACCGCGGGCTGTGTTGATGACGATGGCACCGGGCTTCATGGCGGCGAGTGCGCTCTTGTCCAGCAGGCCGCGGGTCTCGGCTGTCAGCGGCACATGGATCGACATGACATCGGCTTGCGCGAGGAGCGTCTCGAATGAGACGATCCGCACGTCGGCCGGCACTTCACGCGCCGCAGCATCTGCGATCGCCGGATCATGCGCAATCACGCGGAAGCCCATCGCACGCGCGCGCTCGCCCGTGATGTGCCCGATGCTGCCGTAACCAAGCAGCCCGAACACGCGACCCGCACTTTCCCTCCCCGCGCTGTGATCTGTGCGTGACCAGACGCCCTGGGCGATCGCCTGGGTTGCCGGGATGAGCCCGCGCAACAGCACCATGGCAGCAGCGACAGCGTACTCCGCTACGGCATCAGCGTTGGCACCGGTCGCCGGGCAGACCGTGACGTTTTTCTCCCGACACGCATCAAGATCGATGTTGTCGAGCCCGACGCCGAGGCGCCCGACCACTTCGAGACGGGGCGATGCTTCGAGAAGCGCGGCATCTACCGGTGTCTTGTTGCGCACAATCAGCGCGCGTGCGTCAGCCGTGAGCGCGCGCAACGCATCAGGCTTGTCCCAGAGGCTTTCGTCGCGATGAATGGTGTAGTCGGACTCAAGCGTCTCAAGTGCCGCGAGGTCCATGAACTCGGTGACGACAATATCCACCATTGCGCGCCTTTCTGAACGGCGAGGCCGCCTACCGGCGCAGCTCTAGGAACAACTGCCACCGCCGAACACGCAGAAGGTCGCGCAGTTCACGTGGCACAGCTTGACCGCGCCCTTGGCATACATGCCGCCATCGGCTGCGAATGCTTCCTCGAGGGTTGCGCCGCCGTCGAAGCGCTCATCATAGGGGATTAGGGTGCACGGCAGCACGGTTGGCCGCCCTGCGCCCTTGCGCTTCACGATCATGCGGCTCGATGCGCACATGATGTTCCGCGGGTCCTTGCCAAGGATCGACCAGCACGCCGTCGTGATTTCCGGCACATCGGCGGCCGGCTCCATTTCAGGCAGCAGAACCAGGCGCGTCGCGTCATCCGCGTCAATCGCCCAGCTGTGACTGGCAATCAGATTCCGGTAGCCTTCGCGTTCGGCATCTGCATCCTCGCCCCAACATGTGCGCCCGGCGATTGCGATCGCAAAGCCATTGTCATTCAGCCAGTCGAGGCCTTCGAGCGCCTTGGCCCAGGTTTTTTCTCCGCGCTCTTCTTCGTGCAATCGCTGCGAGTGATGGTCGAGGCTGACGCGCAGGATCATGCGGTCGCCATAGCGCCCCTTGAGATCGAGCAGGCCGTCTCGAACACGGGGGCGCTGCATTGGTTGCATCGCGTTCGTGAGCACCAGGACGTCAAACCCACGTGATAGCGTTTCGTCGAGTATCTCGATCATGTCCGGGTTGAGGAATGGCTCGCCTCCGGTAAACGCGATCTCGCGCGTGCCGTATTTCTTCTCCGCAATCTCGTCGAGAAAGGTCACGACCTCGTCGGTCGAGAGATAGACGAGGCTGTCGTTTTTGGGGCTGGAGAGGATGTAGCAGTTCTTGCACTCGATGTTGCAGAGTGTGCCGGTGTTGAACCACAGCGTCTCAAGCTGCACGAGGCCGACCCGCGCACGCGGCTCACCCTTGGCGGTGATATCCGGGTGGTCAAACTTCTCGGTTGGGCGCGGATCGTCGTTACGCGTCAATTGCAGATTCACGTGGCATCCCCTCGCTGTGCGTGGAGAGACGCGTAACACAGCCACTATGAATGCACACCCGCTGCGCGGATCACGTCGCCGTCAGCGCGTGTTGAGATCAGCGTGATGCGCATGCCCGGCGCCATATGCATGAATTGCTTATCGGAACGGTACGCCGAGCGTCACGCCGAGCGCTGTGGCTAACAAGCCGATCGCGATTGCGCTCCGGCAGCGCCAGATGTGGCCGCGGGCCTGCGTTGGGTCTGTGTCCGATGTTGAGGCGTCGTCAGTGTCAACCGGAGGGGTCCAGACCAGTCCGGCAGCACCGGCAACGGCGGCTGTGATCCCGAGCGGGAACATGAATGTGAACGCCGCGATCATCGCCAGTGCTGCGCCCATGTTCGGTTCATCCGAAGCCGAGCGGGAGATCGCCATTGCGAGCGCGAGCAAGCCACAGCCGATAATGCACGCTGACATCAGTGTGGCGAACCAGCCGATCATATCGCGAATGTCCATCTCGCCCCCCGCCAAAGCGACGTATCGAGCCTAACACGAGGCGGAGAACGATTCGCGCCCGCAGGCGAACGGACGGGTTGAGCTAGCGATCAG
>JBCAXC010000447.1:0-2355 GCA_038534255.1 Pseudomonadota bacterium | reverse complement strand
CGGTCCAGTCGCGCGAAATGATCGCGGTAGAAGGGTTTGACGATCGTGGTTTTGTAGGCCTCGAAGCGGCGCGCCATCATCGCATGGAGTGTACCGGGTTTTGCGGGCGGGCTATCCGGCGCGATGTCGAGCGGCGCGAAGGTGAGAGCGGGCGAGCCTGCGCGTTCACCGGGGAGCAAGAAGCGACCGGGGGAGAGTGTGGAGAGCACATGGCTCGCCTCGCGACACTTGAGGAGATACGCGCGGAACGTCTTGGCGGCGGCTTCGACTGCGATCTCGTCGGCAGTTGCTGTTGGGTCAAGTTCCTCTGCGCAGTCGAGCCAGTCACGGGCATGGTCTGCGCGCAGCGGCTCGCGGGCGAGGCGCATGGCCTCTGCCGACCACGTCTCAAAGTTCTGGTCGAGCAGGGGCAGGTCCAGCAACCATTCGCCGGGGTAGTCCACAATATCGAGATGGAGCACGTGGCGTCCGGTGATCCACTCGCGCGCGCTCGCCAGCATGCCGCTCGCTTCGTACTCGAACGTCAGGCGCAACTGCGAGATGGCGCGCGTCCCCTCCGGCCAGTCGGGTGGCTGCACTTTGCCGTTGCCTCGCAGGAGCGCGCGGTACGTCTCGTAGGCAAAGCGCGGGACGTCATCGTCCGGCTGCGGCTCGAGGAACACCGACGTGATCCGACCCTGTCGCGCGGGCTCGAAGAACGGCAGCCGCCCGCCGTTCAGTAGATTGTCGACCAGCGCCGTGATGAAGACGGTCTTGCCGGCGCGCGAGAGGCCTGTGACGCCGAGGCGGACCGACGGGGTGATCGTGTCGCGGGCGAGTGCGCTGATCTGGTCAAGTACCAAGGCGCGGCTCCCGGTGGGCGGATACGGTTTGCCGCGTTGGATCACGCATCCGGCGTTGCCTGACCGATGGCCGCGGAATCGAACGGGGTCGACTGGTACGTTTCGTTGATCCAGTTGGCGAAAAACAGATGCGCGTGGCTACGCCAGCGATTGCTTGGCGTGCGATCCGGATCGTCATCGGGAAAATAATCCAGCGGCATGCGTGCCGGGCGACCGGCCTCGATATCGCGCGCATACTCATCGCCGAGCGTCGCTGTGTCATATTCGATGTGATTGAACATGTAGAGCGCGCGATGCTGCGGGTCGCTCACGAGGCAGAGCCCGGCATGCGGCGAACTCATCAGCACTTCAAGCCCTGCGTCTGACGGCAGATCGGCCTCCCGCACCTCCGTCCAGCGCGATACGGGGATGGAAATGCGATCGGAGAAGCCGCGCATCATCGGGTCGCCGGGCTTGCGATTTTGATGATTGAAGACGCCGAAGCGCTTTTCGCTCAGCTCATGCTTCGGAACGCCGTAGAAGTGATAGAGTGCGGCCTGCGCGCCCCAGCACACGGCGAGCAGCTGATGCACGTTCGTGGCGCACCAGTCGAAAATCTCTTTGAGCTCATGCCAGTAATCGACATCCTCGAAATCCAGCAACTCAACGGGGGCGCCGGTGACAATCAGGCCGTCGAATTTTTGCTCCTTCACATCGTCCCACGGGCGATAGAACGCCTCCATATGCGCGGCGGATGTGTTGCGCGAAACATGCTCGCTCATCCGCACGAGCGATAGGTCGACCTGCAGCGGCGTCGCGCCGATGAGCCGTGCGAACTGGGTCTCGGTATTGATCTTCGTCGGCATCAGGTTGAGCAGGCCGATGCGCAGCGGGCGGATATCCTGACGCGCGGCGGAGACCTCCGTCATGACGCTGACGCCCTCTGCCTCGAGGACAGGACGCGCGGGCAGGTTGTCGGCAATGCGGATCGGCATGGTGCGGCTTTCGGCAGACAGGACGTGATTTCGAGATGGCGTCAGTGCGCTCGCGCATCAATGGCGGTGGCGATGAGGGCCATGACGTCGTCGGTGGTTTGGGCGGATTTGAGATCGGCGGCGGCGATGGTGATGCCGTGGCGTTTCGCGATCGCGCGATAGAGCGGGCGGCGATAGGCGAGCAGTTCTTCAAAACCCCAGGCGATGAACGCGTTGGGGTCGACGTCGTCGTCGGCGATGTCCCCGTTCTGCGCCTTGAACTCCGCCCACTTTGCATCGAGGAAAGTCGGGTTGTAGTACATCGGCTTTGGCGCCTTGCGGAAACGCTCGACGAGCATCCGCGTATCGTCCTCGGTGCCTTCAAGATGAAGCAGGAGCGTGTGCTTGGCGAGGGTCAGCAGGACCGGATCGTTCGCGTCTTCGACATCGACGACCTCGCACAGGCTGCCGCCCGCATCGCAGATAAAGTGGTCGTAGCCATAGATCGTGCGCGCCTTCTCGACGAAACGGGGCACATCCTGCATGGCCGCGATTTCGGC
>JBCAXC010000446.1:0-2365 GCA_038534255.1 Pseudomonadota bacterium | reverse complement strand
CCCAGTTCGATGACGTCTGCGCCCGCATTAGCGAGGCCTGCGAGGATTTTGCCGGACGTCGCGGCGTCCGGGTCTCCTGCCGTGATGAACGTGACGAGTGCGGAGCGGCCTTCAGCCTTGAGCGCGGCGAAGCACTTGTCGATGCGAGTTTGCTGCATGGTCTGCGCTGCCGTTTGCAAAATGACGGAGAAGAAAGAAGATCGGTGCGGACCGTGCTGTGCGTGCGGCGGTGCGACTTGGGGTTATATCTTCATGCCGAGATGCTCGGCAACGGCGAAGATATCCTTGTCGCCCCGCCCGCAGAGATTCATGACGATGATCTGATCCTTCGACATCGTCGGTGCGATTTTGCTCACGTAGGAGAGCGCATGCGCGGGCTCCAGCGCTGGGATGATGCCCTCCATGCGCGTGCAGAGCTTGAAGGCTTCGAGCGCTTCGCTGTCCGTAGCGCCGACGTAGGTGACGCGCCCGGTTTCCTTCAGCCACGAGTGTTCGGGGCCGATGCCGGGGTAATCCAGACCGGCGGAAATCGAGTAGCCATCGCGGATCTGGCCGTCCTCGTCCTGCAACAGGTAGGTCCGGTTGCCATGGAGCACGCCGGGCGTGCCGCCGTTCAGCGAGGCGCAGTGTTCGCCGGAGGGTACGCCCCTGCCTTCGGCTTCGACGCCGTAGATCGCAACGTCGGTGTCGTCGAGGAAGGGATGAAAAAGACCGATCGCGTTAGAGCCTCCGCCAATGCAGGCGACGAGTGCGTCCGGCAAGCGACCTTCGCGCTCGAGCATCTGTGCGCGGGCTTCCTTGCCAATGACGGACTGAAAATCGCGGACCATGGCCGGGTATGGGTGCGGGCCGGCCGCGGTACCGATAATGTAGAAGGTGTCTTCGACGTTCGCCACCCAGTCGCGCAGCGCTTCGTTCATCGCGTCCTTGAGCGTACCTGTGCCGGCTGTCACCGGCACGATTTCGGCGCCGAGGAGCTTCATGCGGAAGACGTTGGGGGACTGGCGCTCGATGTCGGTCGCGCCCATGTAGACGACGCAGGGCAAGCCGAAGCGGGCGGCGACGGTTGCGACGGCAACGCCGTGTTGCCCGGCACCGGTCTCGGCGATGATCCGCGTCTTGCCCATCAACCTGGCGAGCAGGATCTGACCGAGACAATTGTTGATCTTATGCGATCCCGTGTGATTGAGCTCGTCCCGCTTGAAGTAGATTTTTGCTCCGCCGAGTTCTTCCGTCAGGCGTTCGGCAAGATAAAGCGGGCTTGGGCGACCTGCGTAGTGCGTGTTGAGCGCTTCGAGTTCGTCGATGAAGGCCGGGTCTGACTTGGCCTTGGTGTAGGCCTTCTCGAGATCGAGGATGAGCGGCATGAGCGTTTCAGCGACATAGCGACCGCCGAAAATTCCGAAGTGGCCGTTTTCATCCGGGCCGGTTCGATAGCTGTTGCGTTGCGCGTCTTCTGGTTTCGACATCTGCACCTACTCCGGTATCGCCTGATGTGGAGATGAAATTTCTCTATTTTCGTCCGCGCGGCGGACGGCGGCCATGAATGCGTTGATCGCCGCGACGTCCTTGATGCCGCGCTCCCGCTCGACGCCGGATGAGACGTCGATCATCGGGGTGGCCGTGGACGCAATGGCGTTGGCCACGTTTGTTGCGTTGAGGCCGCCGGACAGCATCCAGGACATGTCAGCCGGTCGCGCATCGAGCAGCGACCAGTCAAAGGTCTCGCCGTTGCCACCGGGGAGCGATTTGTCTGCGCTTGCGGTCGCTGGCGCCTTTGCGTCAAAAAGCATGATGTCGGCGCAGTCCTGATAGCGTACAGCGTCTGCGACGTCATTCGCGGTGGCGACTTTGGCGGCCTTGATGATGCTGGTTGCGCTGCGCTTACGAAGCTCTGCGGCGCGGGCAGGTGGTTCTTCGCCGTGCAACTGGATGTAGTCCGGCGCGACCGTGCGCACGACTGCATCGACGTCCGCGTCATTCGGGTTGACGAACAGTGCTACGACCTTGGCTCGACCAACCGCACGGCTCGCAAGTGCTTTGGCGGCGTCAGGGGTGAGGTGACGTGGGCTTGGCGGATAGAAAACAAGCCCGACGAACGCCGCTCCGGCATCCAGTGCCGCGTCCATCGTCTCGGGCGTGGAGAGACCGCAAATTTTGACGTCGGTTGGCATCGTGTCGTGTGTCGGGATGTTTGGCGGGCATTCGCATGCCTGAGTGCCGGGAACGTATGCTGTGGCGATGGCCGTGTCTAACGGTTCACGCGCATCTCAGATGGCGGTGTCGTCGCAGTCCGAAATCGCGGCGTTGCCAATCAGGCGCGGACTATTCGGCAGGAAGGGCCGGGCGAACGCTGGCGTCGCGC
>JBCAXC010000445.1:0-2370 GCA_038534255.1 Pseudomonadota bacterium | reverse complement strand
CTTGATATCGTGCCCCCGCACGACGATCTTGCGAAAGCCCTTGAAGGTGTTGATCTGTCGCTTCATCGCATGCACGTCAGAGACAGCCGCAAAGTCGAAATACTTGCGCCACACGTACGCCTCGAGCTCGTTCAGAAGCGCGTCCGCAGAGGAAAAATCACCCGCCACAGGCCGCGCCTTGATAAATGCCGCCCGCTCCCAGTTCTGCCCGTAGGTTTCATAGTAGATCAGCGCTGCCGTGCTCGAGATCGCGACTTGCGTTGAGCCCGGATCTGGCCGCAGACGTAAATCGACCCGAAAGACATATCCGTCCGATGTCTGTTCCTGGATGAGCTTTGTCAGATCGCGGACGACGCGGACAAAAAACTGTTGCGCGTCGAGTCCGTCTCGAACCTGCGCTTTCTCGCGATCAAAGAAGACGATGAGATCGACGTCACTTGAGTAGTTCAACTCACGCGCGCCATACTTTCCCATGCCGAGAACGATCATTCCGCTCGTCGCAGCATACCCATCCGCGCCCGCATCGCCGAGCCAACGCCCGTCGCTGTGTGCCTTGGCAAAGATGAACTCCAGCGCCGCAGCAATCGCGGTGTCCGCCGCATCGCTCAACGTCCCGGTGACGGCTTCGAGGCTCCACAAACCACCAATATCCGCGAGCGCGGTTGCGAGCGCGACGTCGCACTTGAAAACCCGCAATGCCCTTGAGACGGAAGAAAAATCGGCGGCGGCAATCATCGCGGTTTCAAGAGCTGCCCTGGCACCACCGACCGCCATCTCCGGCCCATCACGCAGCAGCGCAGCAAGCCGAGACGGGTCGCGCAAACACAGCCCGCGCAAATAAGGTGACCCGTCGCAAACCTGAGCCAAAAACGCGGTGATCGCCGGCGACGCAAGATGCGTCGCAACGGCATCGCTGTGCGTGAGTTCCTCAGGGAGTATCGACACGGAGGGTTCAACCGGGACGGCCAGACGCGCGGCAAAGCCCGCCGCATCCGCGCCATCACGCGCCGCCGCAGGCCAGCATGCACTGACGTCCCACGATTTCGGAAGCCACCATCCACTCATGCTGGCGCAAGTATCATGCGCGCACCAGCGCGTCAGCCGGTAACGAGCGGGAACCGCATCACAGCGCGCAGCCCCGGCGCATTGTCCTCAAGGACAATCTCCGCGCTGTGCAACCGCGCGACCGCCGATACGACGCTCAAGCCAAGCCCACTCCCAGGGCGCGACCGGCTCTCTTCCAACCGGACGAACCTGCGAAAGACGCGCTCCCGTTCCGCTTTCGGAATGCCGGGCCCATTGTCGGCGACGCTCACCTCGGCCTTGTCGCCAAGACGTGCGACCTGCACCTGGATCGCAAGACTGGAGCGATCCGCATCCTCGCCCGCCGCATACTTCAATGCGTTGTCGATCAGGTTGGTCAGCGCCTGACCGATCAACTGACGATCGCCGAGCACGGTCAAAGCCGCCGCACCGATAGACGCATCGTCCGCTTCAAACGTCAGACTATGGCCAGCCTCCTCGACAACCGGCTCATAAAGCTCTGCGACGTCAGCGACGACCTGCGCAAGATCAAGCGGCATCATGTTGTCACCGGCCGCGCCGGCCTCAAGTCGTGCGATGCTCAAAAGTGCGTTGAATGTCTTGATCAGCGCATCAGCCTCATCGATCGTCTCTTCAAGCGCAGTTCGATAGGTCTCCGACCCGCCCCCCTCTCGCAGTGCGCCCTCGACACGATTGCGCAACCGATTGAGCGGAGTCTTGAGGTCATGCGCAATGTTGTCCGACACCTCGCGCATCCCGGACATCAGCAGTTCGATCCGCTCCAGCATGGCATTCAGGTTGTCCGACAGGCGATCCAGTTCGTCGCCGGAACCATTGAGCGGAATGCGTTCGGAGAGGTTGCCCGCCATGATTGTGCGGCTGGTTGCGGTGACGGCATCGATGCGGCTGAAAATATAGCGGCTGACCAGAAGCCCACCTGCCAGACCGATCAGACCGATCACTAAAATTCCCCAGAGCAGGATCCGCTGGCTAGAGGAGGCAAAATCGCGTTGATCCTGGATGTCGCGCGCAACGATGAGCGATGCGCCACCCTGCACACGGATCGAGCGTCCGACCCCCTGTCGCGTTTCCGTCTCTCCGGTCACGCGCCGACGCTGGTACTCGAAAACTCCACCACGTGAGTTTTGCAACTCCGGTGGCACCCGGTTCAGATTGCCTGCGAGTTTCAGCCCGAACTGGTCCGAAAGGAGATAAATTCCGTTGCCCGGGGCCCGCGCGCGCTCCCGCACGGTCTCACGCAACAAACCGAGACCGCCGAGCTGGTACTGCTCGCGCAGGCCCTTCTCTTCCGAGGCCAGCGTCTGC
>JBCAXC010000444.1:0-2379 GCA_038534255.1 Pseudomonadota bacterium | reverse complement strand
CGCTGTCATGGCCATCCGGCGCTTCAGCATGCAGCGTCATGACATCCTGCTCACCCTGCCGCGTCACAACAAGCCGTAGCCGACCGAGCACGGGAAACGCCTTTTGCAGCGCGGCGATCTGCTCTGGCCGCACGAACATGCCTTTGACCTTGGTCGCCTGATCGGCCCGCCCCATCCAGCCCTTGATCCGCATGTTCGTGCGCCCGCACGGGCTCGGCGCGTTGAGGACGGCAGACATGTCCCCCGTTGCGAAGCGGATCATCGGGTATTCGCCGTTGAACACCGTCACGACGATCTCACCGACATCTCCGGCGACGACCGGATCACCCGTACCAGGCGTGACAATCTCGACGATCACATCCTCGTCGACGACCATACCGGGGCAAATGCCATCGTCAGCGCGGGTCTCGTAGGAGATCATCCCGACATCAGCGGTGGCATACCCCTGCATGCAGGAAATTCCGCGCGTCTCATATTCCTCCCGAAGCGACGGGAACAGCGGTCCGCCGGAGACAAAAGCGTGCGTAATCGACGAGACATCGACACCAGCAGCATCACCCTTGTCGAGCAGGATCTTCAGATAGTCTGGCACACCAGCGTAAGCGGACGGCTTGAGATGCGCGATCGCCGCGAGCTGCTGCTCGCTGTTGCCAGGCCCGGCCGGGATCACCGTGCAGCCAAGGTGACGCGCACCCGCATCCATGATCCAACCGCCAGGTGTGAGATGATAGGCGAACGTGTTGTGGAGAATATCTCCGCGGCGAATGCCCGCCGCATAGAGTGCCCGCGCCGAGCGCCAGAAATCTGCCCCCCCACCCTGCGGCTCGTAGATCGGACCAGGCGAGGCAAACAGGCGTGCCGCAACGCCGGCCTCCAAACCACCAAGCGGCGGCATTCCGGTCTGGCGTTCGACCAGTTTTGACTTTCGCAGCACAGGCAACGCCGCAAGCGCGCCCCGATCCGTCACCGCCGCCGGATCGACACCATCCAGCAATTCTGCCCAGCCCGCACTCTGCCTGGCGTGCGCAATCAGGTCCGGCAGCCGCGCAAAGAGCGCCGCTTCGCGCGCATCAGGATCGCGCGTTTCCTGGGCGTCGAAGTATGGCGTTTCACCAGAACTCATGGCCTTGCTCCTCCGTTCGCGCAGAAGGAGGTTTTTCCTCCACTGCGACCGTCACCCGACCTGCGCCCGATGCCGCAAAAAATGATCCGCCAGAACAATCGCCATCATCGCCTCACCAACCGGGACGGCGCGTATTCCGACACAGGGATCATGCCGACCCTTGGTGCGCAGATCACGTTCGTTGCCATCGCGATCAATGGTCTTGCGCGGTGTCAGGATCGAGGATGTCGGCTTGACGGCAAAGCGGGCAACCACCGGCTGACCGGACGAGATGCCGCCGAGAACACCACCAGCATGATTGCTGGTGAACAGCGTCTCGCCATCATCGCCAATGCGAATCTCATCGGCATTTTCTTCGCCGGTCAGCGCGGCACTTGCCATCCCATCGCCGATCTCAACGCCTTTGACCGCATTGATGCTCATGAAAGCGGACGCGATATCCTGATCGAGTTTGCCGTAGATCGGTGCACCGAGACCGGCGGGCACACCCTCCGCGACGACCTCGATTACAGCGCCGACCGATGATCCCGCCTTGCGGATCGCGTCGAGGTAGGTCGCGAATTCCTGGGCCGCTTGGGCATCCGGCGCGAAAAACGGATTGCGGTCCACCTCGTCCCAGTCCCATTGCGCTCGATCGATATTTTTTTCTCCCATCTGCACCAGCGCGCCGCGAATGCGCATCTCTGGCACGACCTTCCGCGCGATCGCACCGGCCGCAACGCGCATCGCGGTCTCGCGCGCGGACGAACGACCACCGCCGCGATAGTCGCGCACGCCATACTTCGCCTGATACGTCAGATCGGCATGCCCGGGCCGAAAGGCGTCGCGAATCTCCGAGTAGTCCTTCGAGCGTTGATCCGTATTCTCGATCATCAGGCCGATCGACGTGCCAGTCGTCACCGGACCGCCCGTGCGCTCGTCCTCAAACACGCCGGAGAGAATTTTGACGGCATCCGCCTCTTGGCGCTGCGTCGTGAAGCGCGACTGCCCCGGCTTGCGACGATCGAGAAAGGTCTGGATCTCGGCTTCTGTGATGGAAATCCCGGGTGGGCACCCGTCGACCACACAACCGATCGCAGGCCCGTGACTTTCACCCCACGTGGTGACGCGGAACAGGTGGCCGAAACTGTTGTGGGACATGGAGGAAAACTGCAGGACTGGTCATCGTCGCGTCACGCGGCGATCACATCAACGGGATCGGCCTCAAGCTATAGGAAGGTTCGTCGTTCAATGCCAGATCGAGCGGATGTGAAGCA
>JBCAXC010000443.1:0-2385 GCA_038534255.1 Pseudomonadota bacterium | reverse complement strand
CCCTAACCTCTACAGCCACAAGCGGCTGGCCGAGGCGGCAGAGGCGCGCGGGCATACGCTCGACATGATCAACACGCTTCAGGTCGTGATCAACATCGCGTCGCGCAAACCCTCGCTCTATCTCGGCGAAAGCAAGCTCGACGGTTACGACGCGGTTATCCCGCGAATTGGTGCATCCGTTACGTTCTATGGCCTCGCCGTGCTGCGCCAGTTCGAGATGATGGGCGTATTTCCGCTGAATGAGAGCGTCGCCATCGGGCGCTCGCGCGACAAGCTGCGTTCCATGCAATTGCTCTCACGCAAGGGGATCGGTTTGCCGGATACCGCGTTTGCGCATGATCCGAAGCAGGCGGAAAAAGTGTTGCAGCTCGTCGGCGGCGCGCCTGCGGTGATCAAGCTGCTTGAAGGCACGCAGGGCATCGGCGTCGTGCTCGGAGAAACACCGCAGTCGGCGAAGTCCGTGATCGAGGCGTTCCGTGGCGTGAAGGTCAACATCCTCGTTCAGCAATTCATCAAGGAGGCTGGTGGCTCCGACCTGCGGCTCTTCGTGATCGGCGACAAGGTGATCGCGGCCATGCAGCGGCAGGGCGCGGAGGGCGACTTCCGCTCCAACCTGCACCGGGGCGGCTCGGCCTCCATGGTCAAGACGACGAAGGAGGAGCGCGATACGGCCCGGGCCGCAGCGAAGGCGATGGGGCTGAATGTCTGTGGCGTTGACCTGTTGCGCTCGGACGGTGGGCCGGTCGTGATGGAGGTGAATTCTTCTCCGGGGCTTGAAGGCATTGAGCGTGCGACTGGCAAGGATATCGCCGGCATGATCATCGGTTTCATGGAGAAAAATGCAAAGGCCGGGAAGACACGTACGCGCGGGACCGGTTAGACCACGATGTAACTCTTGCCGACCGGTGATGCCCGGCGCTGTAACCGACATTTCCGGGATAATCCCACCATGACGACTGTTACGCCTGCAATCGAAATTGGCGGGGAGACGATCCGGCCCGGCGAGCAAAAACTCGTCTCAATCCCTGTCGCCAATCTCTCGAACCAGATGCCTGTCACGCTGCCAATCCATGTGATCCATGGGCGTGCGCCCGGTCCGACCGCATTCGTGTGTGCCGCGTTGCATGGGGATGAACTGAGCGGAGTGGAGGTTATCCGGCGTTTGCTGCGCATTCCTGAGCTGGACGCTCTGGCTGGCACGCTTTTATGTGTGCCCGTCGTGAATGGCTACGGATTTATCTCCCGTTCGCGGTATCTGCCCGACCGGCGTGATCTCAATCGCTCGTTCCCGGGCGCGTCACGCGGTTCGCTCGGAGCCCAGCTTGCGCACATCTTCATGGCCGAGGTTGTTGCGCGATCGGATTTCGGGATCGATCTGCACACGGCTGCTGTCCATCGCACCAACCTTCCGCAAATTCGCTCGCGGTTTTTGACGCCGCGGGCACGCGCGCTGGCGCGGGCGTTTGGTGCGCCTGTCATGTTGTTCTCCGATGAGCGCCCCGGCTCGTTGCGACAGGCCGCGTCAGACAAGGGGATCGACGTGCTCGTCTATGAAGGCGGTGAAGGGCTGCGGCTGGATGAGTTGTCTGTGCGCGCAGGCGTTCGCGGTGTTCTCGGGTGTCTTGCGCACGAGCAGATGATCTCGCTTTCAGACGATGTGACGAGCGATGTGTCGCCAGTGTTCGCGCGCTCAAGCAAATGGACGCGGGCGCCGGAGAGCGGCGTTGTGCGAACGCTGAAAACGATCGGTGATCGCGTTGAGGAGGATGAGGTCTTGGCACTCATCGCCAGCCCTTATGGCGGCGGTGAGTTTGAGGTCGAGGCGGCATTCGACGGTATCGTGATCGGCCGGACCAATCTGCCAGTGGTCAATCTCGGCGATGCCCTCTTCCATATCGCCAACGTGCGTGCCCCGGAGGATGCCGAAGCCGTCGTGAGCGATCATGCGCGCGAGCTTGAGGGCGACCCTGTCTTCGATGAGGACGAAATCATCTGAGCGGACGTTGAAAAGAGAATTTCAAACGAAAAAAGCGGCGCGGATTTTCCATCCGCGCCGCCCATGCGTTCGAGACAGGTCGCAGTCTACTTGAGCGACTCTTTTGCCATCTCCGTGAGATTGAAGCCGATCTTGGCGCCGAGGATAAGTGCGTCGTGATCGCCGTAGCGCAGTCCGCCCGTCGGGAATGCCGGGTTCGGATCATTCTCTTCGATGAACTTGTATTTCGCGCCAACGGTCAGGCTTGCTCCGCCCATTTGGTGGCGAGACGCCAGGCCAAGCGAAATCTCTCCGTCCGCCGTACGGAACAGCGTGGTGTCTTCGCCGCTTTCCCACTCGTACGTGATGTCTGCTGCAAGAACCCAATCCGGACGTATGGCCTGGGCAAC
>JBCAXC010000442.1:0-2406 GCA_038534255.1 Pseudomonadota bacterium | reverse complement strand
GGATTGGCGTTGGCACGCTTGGGAGCGAAAGCGATGTCTCGCTGAAGTCTGCCCAATGCACGTTACCATAAACGAGAGTTGTCTTGCTCACAGGGAAGCGGAAATCGAGATCGACGCCCTGTGGTGTCTGATTTGAGAAACGAGCGCTATTCAGGAAACCGGCTGCCGTCCGCTCGTTGATCGTCCAGGAGTGCTTGACCTCAGAGTGGTAGGTCAAAGCGACCCGTGCTTTGAATTCCGGGATTTCGTAAGCGACACCGGCGAGCCAACCAAATCCCCAGTCAGCTTCCGTGCTCGCAACGTAACCAGCTGCGACAAACGGGAGGCCGACCTCGAAGTCAGCACGTTGTGCGCGCACGCCGCCATAAACGCTGAAGTTATTGTTCAGCTTGTAACGGGTCAGCGACGTGAAGGAGACGGTGTTCAGGTTTGCGAACGTTCCGTTCGGCGAGAGGCCGGGCACCGGACCGGGGCCGACAGGGAAAGGCGCTTGGTCGTACGCGATGTTGGCGCCGAACGGCTCGTCGACGATAAATGCGGTCGAGAGTTGGCCGGACAGATCGATCTTGAATGCGCCGCCAAAATCGGTGTCCCGTTGGTAAAAGCTGCCAAAGTCGCGTCCCGCGTTATCCTGGCCCGACGCATCAGGAATGATGTACGCGCCGGAAATTTCGGCGTACGTACCCTGCTCGAAAATTGGCGAGATGTTGCGGTAACCGCGCTCAAGCTTGCCGGCTGAGGCAGCTGTGGCGGTTGCGACAAGTGCTGCGGCTCCAACGAAGCCAACGGCAGTTGAAAGTCTTCCCAGGCGACGTGGCATACGAACTCCCCCCAACGCAACTTTACTGGTTGACGCTAAGGAGAACACCGAGCGGTGTCTTGACAAGAGAGTTGCCACCAAAGTGACACACTTCCGATTCGCATCGTGTTGATTTTGTCACTGAGAGCACTGCGGTGCCGCGCAGGCAAAAGAAAAGGCGCGGACCTCGGTCCGCGCCCTTCCCAAAGTCTCATCGTCGGTGGTGCTACTTCAGGGACGCGCCAGCCTGCGGCACGAAGTTGAAGCCGATCTTGGCGCCGACGATCAGAGCGTCGTGATTGCCGAAGTTGAGACCCTGGCCGATGAATGCCGGGTTCGGATCGTTCTCTTCGATGAACTTGTACTTCGCCCCGACCGTGATGTTTGCGCCCTGGTACTGATGTCGTGAAGAGACGCCGAGGGCGAACTCACCATCCGCCGTGCGGAACGGGCTGGTGTCCTCACCGCTTTCCCATTCGTAGGTCACATCGGCCGCGAGGATCCAGTTCGGGCGCATAACCTGCGCGACACCGAGCGTCGCAGCCCAGTTATCGCCGTTGTATTCGAGGATTGGCGTCGGAACACTCGGCAAGCTGAGAGACGTCTCGCTGAAATCGGCCCAGTGAACATTACCGTAGAGCAGCGTCGTTTGCGCGACGGGGAAACGGAAGTCGAAGTCAATGCCCTGCGGTGTCTGGTTCTTGAATCTGCCGGCGTTCAGGAAACCTGCCGCTGTGCGCTCGTTGATCGTCCATTCATGTTCGATCTCCGAGTGATAGGTCAGCGAGGCGCGCGCCTTGATTGCCGGATTCTCCCACGCAATGCCGCCCAGAAACCCGAAGCCCCAGTCCGCCTTCGCCTTCGCGACGTATCCAGGCGCGACGAAAGGCAGGCCGACTTCGAACGAAGTTCGCTGGCTGCGCGTGCCGCCGTAAATGCTCCAGTTCGGTGTGAACTTGTAGCGGGTGATTGACGTCAGGGCGATTGTCGAGAGTGTGGCGAATGTTCCGTTCAGTGAGACACCGGGCACAGGGCCGGGGCCGAGCGGGAACGGTGCGCCGTCGTAACTGATGTTCGCGCCGTAGGGCTCATCTACAATGTAGGCAGAGGACAGGCGATCGCTCCAGTCGATCTTGAATGCGCCGCCAAAGTCCGTGTCACGCTTGTAGAAATTGCCGAAGTCCCTGCCAGCGTTGTCCTGGCCGGAGGCGCTCGGGAAAATGAAGGCGCCCGAGATTTCGGCATAGGTGCCGCGCTCGAATATCGGCGAGATGTTGCGGTATCCACGCTCGAGCTTTCCAGCGGATGCCGCTGTCGATGTCGCAACGAGCGCTGCCGCTGCTACGAGAGCGAAGCCTTTCGCTCCGCGATGTGTTTTTGAATGCGTCATCAAATGTTTCCCCCACGTGCCGCATAGCATTGACGCAAGGGGAAGGGAGCCGCGGTGATTCTACAAGTTACGCGTGTGGAAAACGGCACGTTGAAGACACCGTGGCGTGGCGAAGCTGGCACGCGGTGTTGTCTGTCAAAGACGACGTTGGAGGCAGCCGGGCCCGAGGCGCTCGAAATCTATCGCCTCAGACGCCGCCGACGCTGGTCACGCGCGA
>JBCAXC010000441.1:0-2415 GCA_038534255.1 Pseudomonadota bacterium | reverse complement strand
CAAAGCGCAATGACTGGATCCCGGAGCTGGAGGCGCAGTTGAGCAGCTTCGGGTGACGACGCGCCTCCCCCCCCCAACTGCCCAAAACCGCAGCAAATTTGCAGTTTGCCGCAACACTGTGCATGTTGAAGCCACGCTATGGGCGGGCATGATACGGGGATAGGTGGGCAGCGTTGTTTGACGAGATGGGGCAGTCGGGAGAGGCGGGCGGAGTGCGTCCGGCCTACGACGAGATCGCCCGCTGGATCGAGGCGACCGGCACGGACCTCCTCAGGCAGCGTCGCGAAGAAGCCGAGGCCGTTTTCCGGCGCATCGGAATCACATTTGCAGTCTACGGCGAGGGTGGCGATCCCGAGCGTCTGATCCCGTTTGATCTCATCCCACGTGCGTTCAGCGCCTCGGAATGGCGCACGATGGAGGCGGGCATCCGCCAACGGGCCCGCGCGCTCAACGCATTCCTCTATGACGTCTATCACCGCGGGGAGATTATTCGCGCAGGGATCATACCCGCCAATCTCGTCTACCAGAACGAAGCCTTTCTGCCGGAGATGATCGGCGTCGAGCCGCCGGGCCGCGTCTACAGCCACATCGTCGGCATCGACATCGTGCGCACCGGCCCGGCCTCCTTCGAGGTTCTGGAGGATAATTGTCGCACACCGTCGGGCGTCAGCTACATGCTGGAAAACCGCGAGATCATGATGCGGATGTTTCCGGATCTTTTCGCGAGCGGCAACGTCGAACAGGTCGACAGCTATCCCGACGAGTTGGCCCGCACGCTGGAAGAAATGGCGCCGCCACGCTGCACGGGCGATCCGACCGTCGTTCTGCTGACGCCGGGCTCCCTCAACAGTGCCTACTACGAACACTCCTATCTGGCGGACCTGATGGGCGTCGAACTCGTCGAGCCCGCCGATCTCTTCGTCGATGAAGGACGCTGCTGGATGCGCACCACGCGCGGGCCGCAGCAGGTCGACGTGATCTATCGGCGGATCGACGACGACTATATCGATCCGCTCGCCTTCCGTCCTGACAGCATGCTCGGCATCACCGGACTCTTTGACGTCTATCGCAGCGGCGGCGTGACACTCTGCTCCGCCCCCGGCGCCGGCGTTGCGGATGATAAAGCCGTCTACACCTACGTGCCCGAGATGATCCGCTTCTATCTTGGCGAGCGCCCCATCCTGCAGAACGTGCAGACGTGGCGCTGCTCCGATCCCGACGACTGCGCCTACGTTCTGGAGAATATTTCTAACCTTGTCGTGAAAGAGGTCCACGGCTCCGGGGGGTACGGCATGCTGATCGGCCCGCGCGCGACAGCCGAGGAATGCGCCGCCTATGCCGAGCGCATCAAGGCTGCGCCATCGGCGTTTATCGCCCAGCCGACGCTGGAACTCTCGACCGCGCCGACACTCGGTGAAAGTGGCGTCAACGGACGCCATGTCGATTTCCGACCGTTCTGCCTTGTCGGCAAACAGATCCGGATGGTGGCTGGCGGCTTGACCCGCGTTGCGCTCACCGAAGGCTCGCTGGTCGTCAACTCCAGCCAGGGCGGCGGCGTGAAAGACACCTGGGTGCTGCGAGACTGATGCGATGCTGAGCCGTACGGCGGAAAACCTCTATTGGCTGGGCCGCTATATCGAACGGGCGGAGTGCACCGTGCGCCTGATGGAGATGGGCCGCCGCATGACGCTGCTTCCGGGCTCCGGCAGTCAGGATGAGTGGCGCTCGGTCGTGCAGGCCGCGAACGGTGCGCCCTCCGTGAACACCCAGGAGCGCATGAGCGAGATCGAGGCGGTCCGCACGCTTCTGCTTTCCCCGGACAACCCGTCGTCGATCCGCAGCTGCCTCACGAATGCCCGGGCCAACGGCCGCGCCGTCCGCACCGCTCTGACGCAGGAGATGTGGGAGGTTCTCAACGAGGGATGGCGCCATCTGGAATTGATGGATGAAAAAGTCGCGTGTCGTGACCTGCCGCAGGTGCTCGAATGGGTTGAGACGCGCACCGCGGCGCTGCGTGGAACGTCCGAAAGCGGGATGCTGCGCAACGACGGCTACGATTTCCTCCGCCTCGGCGGATACCTCGAGCGCGCCGACATGGTGCTGCGCCTGCTCGACGTGAAATACTACGTCCTTCTGCCCGAGACCGAGGTCGTGGGCGGTGGGCGCGATCATCACCAATGGCGGTCGATCCTGCATGCCACATCCGCCGTGCGCGCGTATCATCACGTTTATCGCGGAGATTATTCACCCTGGAAGATCGCCGACTTCCTGATCCTCTATCCGGATTTCCCGCGCTCCCTCGCCTACAGCTTCATGCAGGTGCGCGATCATCTGGACCGTCTCGGGCGGCGCTATGGCGGCAGCCACATCTGTCATCGCTCGGCAAATGACATGGTCTCGCGCCTGTGCGATCTC
>JBCAXC010000440.1:0-2423 GCA_038534255.1 Pseudomonadota bacterium | reverse complement strand
CTCAGCTAGCGCGCTAGCTGAGGAAACGGTCCAGACGGTGCGCAATTCTATCTTCCAGCGGGCAGGACTAGTCTCAGCCGGATTACTCGTTTGCCTCGTCATTGATCTCGCATACCGTGTCATAGCTTGAGCCAAGTGACCGTCTACCATTTGATCCAATGTCCGCTCCAGGTCACCAACAGAAATCGCCGCATCGCGTGCTGGACGTCCGCTTCCAGCCTATCACCTATATCCCACTACTCACTCCCCTACCCAAAGCGCCGTCTTCGGGTGGAACTGGGACCACGCAAACCAGAACGCCTGATGGCTGCCGAGGTCGGTGCCGGTCGTATCGACGGCCCGGATACCGCCACCGTCGAGGATGAGCCGGACACCGTCGCGGCCAACCTCCGCCCCCTTCTTCAGCGCCAGAAACGCTGTACTGCGCTGAAACGCGACGGGTGCACCATCCGGCGTCACGACGCCGATCACATCCTCATGCACCGGCAGTCGCGGATCGACATCGCCGACCGGGAAGATCGGCCCGTCCTTGTCGCGCCCATTACGGAAATCGAAGTCGCGGCCGAGCGCGAGCTTTTCGACTAGTACGGTCGTCTCTGGATGCGCGCGCTTCCACGTGCCCCAGTCCGTTGTCACGACACTCGCCTGCTTGAGCTGCAGTTTTTTCTCCGCCAGAGGTCCGGTCACCGCCTGGCCGAGAAACGTGTCGAACACCGAGTACGTGCGCACGTCATACATCACCTTGTTCGAGCGGATCAGCAGGCCGGAGGTACGCAGCACGGGCCGTTCGACCCCATCCGGCAGCCGATCGGTAAAATAGGCCTGCGCAGCGCCGCAGAGCGTGCAGTATGGAATGCCGAGATCTCGTCCGCCGAGCGTGTCGTTGACCATCTCGCGAACTTCCATGATCCGCCGCGGATAGGCGCGGTACGCCCCATTGATCCCGACGCCGAAGACGATGTCGCTGTCCTTCAGCCACGTCGCCTCCGCCGCGCTGCTCACTTCCGGATTGTCCGCCGCAGGGATGCAGTTGCAGACCTTGTCCGTGTCGTCGAAGGCGCGATCGTCAATCAGCACGCCGCCCCATGAGACATGCCGCCAGTCGATATCGCCGGGGACGAAAATTTTCTCCCAGCCGGGCACCGCACTCGTGAAGATCGCGCGCTTGTACGTGAGGTAGTCGGGCGGCGCCGGGATATCCCACGCGATCAGATGGTCGGTGACCTGGCCCCAATGATCCAGCGATGGCGACGTTTTGCCGAGCAGATCGGACGCCGCGGTCGCGAGCGTGCGATGCAGCCCCCGATCGGTGATGAACCGCATCAGATCGCTGATGATCCACGCGAAACGCGGGTCCTTCGACGCGACCACCGTGTTCAGCGCAATCGTCTGATCCCGTCCCCAGACCGACTCCGTCATACTGTTGACGAACGCCATCCGCGCCGCAGCCTTCAGCGCGTCGGGAACATCGCCTGTGGGCACCACGGGTGGCGTCCCGAATCCGGCGACCGCCCTATCAGGCACCGCCGCCGTCTCATCAGCAAGCGCGTTGCTAGTGAACGGCGCAAGCAGCGCAAGCGCCAGGAGGCTGACGAAAACCCGGTTGCGAATGGCCAAAAGCATTTGGGACCCTTTCTCGGAACAAGCCCCGCATACTCGGCGCGAAACCGGTCGGAACGCCAGTCACGTCCCGTTCAGGTCTTGGTGAGCACGTGCGGAGAGGTCGCTGTGCGTTGTCAGCGATGGCTCACGCAGCACTAAGAAAAACGGAGATAAACAGACAAGGTCACGGCGTCTTCACCAGCTCCGCCACCTCCCGCTGGAGCAGCGCCACATCCTCGTCCCGCGACAGCCGATGCCCGCCGCCGTTGACCAGCGTCAGTCGCGCATCCGCGCCCTCCAGACGTGCCATCAAATCCGCACTCCCCTGCCACGGCACATCGGGGTCATCGAGGCTGTGGAGGATTCGGACGGGGCATCGTAGGCCCGGCGGACCTTCGTCGAGCAGATGCCTGCGCCCATCCTCGATCAGCTGCAACGTGATCGGATAGTTGTCGTCGCTGTAGAGCGAGGGGCGTTGCCAGACGCCGTCGCGTTGCAGCGTCGCACGAACCTCGGCGGGCGCCCGCTCCCACATCAGCCGTTCTGTCATGTCCCAGGCCGGTGCGATCAGCGCGAGACCGGCGACCCGGTCCATCTCCCGCGCCATCAACAGCGCAAGCCATGCCCCCATGCTGGAGCCGATCAGCACCTGCGGACCCGTTGCGATGTGAGTAAGGATCGCCCGCGTCTCGTTCAGCCAGTCAGAGACTGTGCCGTCCTTGAACGCGCCGCTCGATTGGCCATGCCCGCTCCCACATCAGCCGTTCTGTCATGTCCCAGGCCGGTGCGATCAGCGCGAGACCGGCGACCCGGTCCATCTC
>JBCAXC010000439.1:0-2439 GCA_038534255.1 Pseudomonadota bacterium | reverse complement strand
CCAATGTGAAGTTCGGGTTCGGGATAGAATTTCCACCCTCCCGGACCACCGCGGGATCTTTGAAACGGGCCAGAGAGCTCGACTGTCAAAGCTGCTTGCGCGAACGAATGTCGCATGCGCGGCCGTCGGCTGGTGATGAGCACGCCATCAAGAATTTCCGCCACCAGATGTGACGGCACCCTCTCAAGGTCAGCGTAAGTTGCCGACTTTTGTTTCAGCTCTGTCATGACTCTAAGCGTAGCACACGGCCTTCGCCGCGTTGACGACCTGATCGGCAGACGGAAGTGCCAGTTTTTCAAGGTTGGCCGCATAAGGCATCGGGACGTCTGCGCCTGTGACCTTCGTCGGCGGCGCATCGAGATAGTCAAACGCCTGCGCCGTCACCTGATGACAAACCTCGCTCCCGATCGAACATATCGGCCAGGCCTCTTCAACGGTGACGAGCCGGTTGGTCTTCTTCACGCTCTCGATCACCGTCGCCGTGTCGAGGGGCCGTAACGAACGCAGGTCAATAACTTCCGCATCGATCCCGCTCTCCGCCAGTTCGTCCGCAGCTTCGAGCGCATACGTCATTCCTCGGGAGAACGAGACGATCGTTACCGCATCCCCCTCACGCACGATCTTCGCCTTGCCGATTGGCACGGTCCAGTCATCGACAGCCGGGATGTCGAACGACTGCCCGTAGAGAATTTCATTTTCGAGGACGAGCACAGGATTGGGATCGCGGATCGCTGACTTCAAAAGCCCTTTCGCATCCGCCGAAGAGTACGGCGCGACCACCTTGAGCCCAGGGACATGCGCATACCACGCGGAGTAGCACTGCGAGTGCTGAGCCGCGACGCGGGCCGCAGCGCCATTGGCGCCGCGAAAGACAATCGGGCACCCCATCTGACCACCGGACATATAAAGCGTTTTGGCCGCGGAATTGATGATGTGATCGATCGCCTGCATCGCGAAGTTCCACGTCATGAACTCAACGATCGGCTTGAGACCGGCAAAAGCAGCACCGGTTCCGATGCCGGCAAACCCATGCTCCGTGATCGGCGTATCGATGACGCGGCGGGCCGAAAATTCTTCCAGAAGTCCCTGGCTGATTTTGTAGGCGCCTTGATATTCAGCGACTTCCTCGCCCATCAGAAACACGCTGTCGTCGGCGCGCATTTCCTCAGCCATGGCGTCGCGCAACGCCTCCCGCACCGTCGTCGAGATCATTTCTGTGCCCTCGGGGACATCAGGCTCCGGTGCGGTGAACGTTGTAGCAGGCTCGGCAGCGATGGCGGGTTTCGGTGCGCTCTCTGCTGCTGTGTTCTCCGCCCCTTGGGGGGCAGAACCGTTCGTCGCCGAAGCCGGAGCGTTCGCGTCCTCGCCATCTTCGAGGATGACCGCAATCGGCGTATTGACCTTCACGTTCTCCGTACCGGCTTCAATGAGGATCTTGCCAATCTTGCCTTCATCGACCGCCTCGACTTCCATCGTGGCCTTGTCGGTCTCGATCTCGGCGATCACGTCGCCCGAGGTGACGTCATCCCCTTCCGAGACAAGCCACTTCGCAAGCGTGCCCTCTTCCATCGTGGGCGACAGGGCCGGCATGAGTACGTCAGTTGGCATCAGCGGGTTCCGTGTGAAAAGCGGGACGTCAGGCGGCGGGATTTGAAGGTTTATCGAACGGCCAGAGCAGATTGAGATCAAATGAAAGTTCGCTGTACGGCGGGGCACTAACCTCAACATCACCCGAGAACGTGTCTACGAGCGAATATGCACTGTCACGCAACTCAAACACCTCGACGATGCGAGGACGGGGGTCGACAAACCAGAGATGGCCCACCCCGTAGTCAGCAAAGATCTTCCGTTTCAGGCCGCGATCGCGCTGCTCGGTACCGGGAGAGAGCACCTCACACGCCCAGTCCGGCGCGACGGCAAAGTGGGCTTGTTCAGCAGGCTCGGTGACGCTTGCATTTCGCCAGCCCCCGATGTCGGGCACCAGCACATGCTCTCCGAGATGTAGCTCAGGCTCGACTACGAAAGTCCAGCCGCCCGGTCCGCCTCTGCCGAGTTGAAACGGATTGCCCAAAAGCATTCCAAGGACGCTAGCCGCGCCACCGTGGCGGCGCGCCGGGCGCGCCTGCGTGTAGAGATGCCCGTAGAGGATCTCACCGGTCACGTGCGGTGGCAGCGCCTCGATGTCAGCGTAGGTTGCTTGACGTGTTGCCATCTCGCCCATCAGGCTACTGGCTCCAGCGTCACATCAGTCCAGAGTTCGGCAGCGTCCGGTTCAGGATCATTCTGCGCAAACTCGGCAGCAGCATTCACCGTCGCGCGGATATCCTTGTCGATCGCCTTGAGGTCATCCTCGCCGACACCATGCGCCTCAATCAGGCGTTTGCGGACCCGCTCGATCGGGTCACGCTCCTCGCGCGTCTTCGACACCTCATCGCGGGT
>JBCAXC010000438.1:0-2452 GCA_038534255.1 Pseudomonadota bacterium | reverse complement strand
TACGGCGCCGCCAGGAACGCTGGACGGAGCGTCGTGATAATTGTGGCGATCGGACCCGGTGCATTGAGCGACGCACGGAACGGCGCATGGCGCGACTGAATGACCGTCTGGAAAATGTCATCCGCCGCCGCAACGCGGGCTCTGACATTGACCTCGACGATGACGCGTCCTCAGACACGTCCGGAGGCGCATCCCGCCTCGTGATTTGCGCGCGCGGCTTTGTCGACAATGGCTCAGGCCGATGCATCAGGGATCGCGGTCGTGCGGAACAGCGTGAGGCCACCCTCGGCGACGACAGTTTTGCCGGTGGCAGCACCGGCGCCGGCCGATCACTTGGCGGAAACGTCCGCGACATCCCCGGTCTCGACGGTCGTCAGACGGCGAAACTGCGCGAAGGCGAACGCGTCGAGCTGATCGAGAACACCGGTGAGCGCTATCAGGGATACGACTGGTTCAAGATCCGCCATCGCGGCGGAGTCGGATATCAGTGGGGCGGCATTCTCTGTGCCAACCGCCGCACCTCCGGCGTCTACGAAGTCTGCCGCTGACCTCCCGCCGTTCAGACACGATCGCGCATAAAAATGGGGAGAGCTTTCGCAAACTCTCCCCTTCGTCAATTCTGGACGACTTGTGAACCGGATACCGGATCAAACGATGCCGCGCAGGCCGAACGGCTTGTCAGCCGAAAACTGTTTGCGGGTATCGACGACGTCCGAGCGCGACAGCCCGATATCGTCAAGCTGGCGGTCGGTCAGTCCGGAAAGCATGTCGCGTGTGCGTTCGCTGCGATACCGGCGCACGAGCGTATCAATGAAGGCCATTGTCCGTCTCCTTGAGAGTTTGAGAAAGACCCCGTGCGTGCGACGCGCGATGCGCCGCTCTCGTTGGTCTGAGACGGAGATGATGCTTTTCAGTCCGCGAAACCAGTGACGGTTTTGCGGATCAGATATGCCCCTATTGCATTGCCGTTAGGCTCTCTTGAACAACACTTAAACTCCGTGCCCAACGCAAACAATCGGCCCGTGTTCCGGAGTCAGATCAGTCCTGAAAGAGCACAACGACCGCCCGATACCCCTGCTTCGTCAACACGGATGGGAACCGCTCACTCTCGCCCGTTTCGCCGGCATCGGATGACGTCAGCGATAATGGTGCCGATGCGCTGGTGGGCTCCACACTGGCAAGCTGCGTCACACCGGATACCGCCTTGGCGACGATGGGAAGCGGATGCGTCGCGCCGTCCCGGTGATAGCCATACCGCGTGCCGCCGCGCTCCCGCTTCCAGAACCGCGGCACCTCACCCCAGCGCATCGCCTCGGACAGCACACCATCGCGTCCCCGAAGCCGGTCGAGCAGCGCGCGCGCATTGGGTTGCGTCATGCGAATGCAGCCGTGGCTGTCGATCCGTCCGAGCTTGCGGTACTTCGAACGCGTCGTGCCATGAAACGCGACGCCAGAGCGCCGCCCGCTGGAATAGTGCAGATCAATGTAGGTCACGTTGATCATGCCGGGCACGGTGTACCCGTAGGCCATCCGATACTTGCGCTCATCGATCGTATAGACGCCGGTTGGTGTCGGCCCGGATTTGCGATCGCCGCGATAGTGCCGCCCGGTCGAGACAAGCCAGCTGTAGGGCGGCGTCATGGCGCCGGGCAGCCCGCGCCGCCGCCAGTAACCCTTGTCCCACATCGCCAGAGACCACGCGCCGCCGATCGCCTCGCGCTGCATCATCCACATGCGCTGCGCATGCGGCCCACGTGCCGCCGTGTTGACGTAGAGCGCCATCGTGAAACGCGGATCGAGTTCGCTTGGCGCCTTGAAACGCGCCTTGCCTTTGAGGCTCTCAAGATAACCAAGGGCCGGCGTCCCGAACGACCGGATCAACGCCGCACGCTTCTCGGCAGCGTTCGGTGAGAGAACCGGAAGCGGCGGCTGCTCGATCGCACTTGCCGTCACTCCGGATGCACCAGCGGACGTGATTGATGCGCTGAGGCACACGGCCAGCGCAACCCACCCGCCGATCAGTTTGAAAGGCCCACGCATCGCCCTGCTCCCACCTCAGTCCGGTTTGGCGCAACGCATCAGCATGGCGTCAATGAACCGGAAGTGAATCATTTCCGGCACGTTGAATATCATTGGAAATCGCGCCGTGGGGCCAACAAGAGGCCGCACAGGTCACTTTGCTCAAGGCTGTGTTTTTGCAGCCGCGGTCGCAGGACGACGCGTTATGACGATCACGCACTCAAGAGCCGATGCGCGCCATCACTTCATCGCTGATTTCGAAGTTCGCGTAGACGTTCTGGACGTCGTCTGAATCCTCAAGCGTCTCCAGCATGCGGATCAGCTTCTCACCCGCCTCGTCATCGAGCGGCACACTGAGCTTGGGTTTCCAGATGATCGTCGCCTCGGCAGCCTCACCGTGCGTGGCTTCCAGAGCCTTGGCCACTTCGTGAAG
>JBCAXC010000437.1:0-2458 GCA_038534255.1 Pseudomonadota bacterium | reverse complement strand
CGTAGCGGCCGCCAAGATGTTGGGCGACCCGCACCACATCGCCATTCTCAAGCGATGTCGATGCGATCCACGGTGGGTTTGAAGCCTGCGAAACGCTTGAGAATGGCGATGTGGTGCGGGTCGCCCAACATCTTGGCGGCCGCTACGCGCCCGAGCTCATCACCTGCGTGCTTGCCGAACTTTCCTGATCTGCCTTCGACGCGAGCGCCGAGCTAAACCCGTCAGGCCGGCTGGCTTGCACGATCAAGCGCGGCGACCGCCTCAACGACACGCGGGATGGTATCGCGTCGCAAGCCCGCGATGTTCACGCGCCCGTTGTCCAGGAGATAAATTCCCATGTCTTCGCGAAGATGGTGCGCCTGTTCCCTGGTTAGGGGGAGCAGGGCAAATAAGCCTGCGCCCTGCGCGATGTAATTCGTCGCAAAGGAAACGCCGACATCGCGAAGCGTGGTTGCAAACGTGTGCCGGAGATCTGCGACGCGGTTTCGCGCGATGTCGAGATCATGCAGCCACGACGCCCGCAACTGCGGGTCCGTCAGAATCGTGCGGACGACAGCGGCGCCATGGTCCGGCGGCATGGAGTAGGCACACCGCGCGGCGGACAGCAGGATCGTCTGCCAGGCGTTGAGCTTGCTCTTGTTGTGCGCGGAGATAAACGCCACGCCGAGACGCTCGCGATAGAGCGCGAAATTCTTTGATGCCGAGAACGCCGTGAATGCCACAGGGAAACGATCAGCCAGCCCCCCCAGAGCGCGCGCATCCGCCTCGAAGCCATCGGCAAAGCCGACGTAGGCCGCGTCGATAATCGGCACGAGGCCTTTCGCATTGATCGCGTCGCACAGCGCATCAAGTTCGTCTCCGGGCAGATCTATCCCAGTCGGGTTGTGGCAGCATGCGTGCAGGATGATAAAGTCGCCGGACTTCGCATCAGCCAGTGCATCCAGCGCGCCGTCAACGATCCCCTCGCAATCAAACGCGCGCCAAGGGAACGCTTTGCAGGGCAGGCCTGACGCGGCAAAGAGAGCGAAATGATTGCCCCATGTCGGCTGTGAAACCCAGAGTGTGGCTTCGGGAGCGACCTCACCACAAAACTCTGCGATCAGCCGCAATGCGCCGGAACCGCCCACGCCCTGGATACCCGTGACACTCGAACTGGTGTTGGAAAAAATCTCTGCGCGGATTGCTTCAACAAGCGCGCTGTCTCCCCCAACGCCAACATACGTCTTGGTGTTCTGCTCTTCGAGCAACCGGGCCTCGGCGTCCTTGACGGCCTGGAACACCGGCGTCTCGGCGAGGTCGTCCTGATAAACGCCGACGCCGAGGTTGATCTTTTCGGTCCGCGGGTCGCGATTGTAGGTGTCCATTAGCGCGATGATGGGGTCCACCGCGCGGGCGCTGTCATTCCATTCGGTGGACATTGTCGCGCTCCTCCTCAGTCGCTCGGCGGAAGAAAGCCGACGCTCGCCGAGCGGTCCGGGGCGGATTTATAGCTGCCAAGGATCTTGATGTAGACCGTCTCCTGCTCAAGGAGGGTAAGCGCATCCTTCATGCGTTGCTCCTGCAGGCCAGCCGCAACGTCGACGTAGAAGTTCGGATTCACGATGTCGTGGTAGACCATATAGGTCTCGAGTTTCGTCATGTTCACATCGCACGCGCGGAATGCACTCAGTGCGTCGATCAGCGCGCCCGGGTTGTGCTTCGTTTGAAAGATGAGGGAGGTAAAGTCGGCGTCTTCGTCGGTCAGCACATTGTCTGGCCGGGTCATCGCGAGAAAGCGCGTGGTGTTACGCGGGTTGTCCGCGATCTCTGTGTGGAGCACGACGGCGTCATACGTCTGCGCAGCAAACGCCGACCCGATCGCCAGCTCCGACGGATCGCTGTTGTGCACGACATCTCTGACGGCGGTTGCAGAATCGGGCGCGCTGACACGGACCGCGTTTGGCACGTGACTATCCAGAAAAAGCCGACACTGCGAAAGCGCTTCGGTCTTGCTCGTCACGCGCATGACTTTTGAAAGATCCACGCTGCTGTCCAGCCCCCGTGCCCCGACAAGGCAGTGCTCGATCGCCAGGAGATGCTCACCGGCGATCTGCAACTCGGTCGACATCATCAACCCGTGTACATCCGCAACGCGACCGTGGATCGAATTCTCGATCGGCACGACAGCGATGTCGACACGCCCTTCCGTGACGCTTGCGACGACATCGTTGAAAACCTGTTTGCCGACGAGTTCCGCATCGGGGAACAGCGTAATGGCCGCCTGGTAGGAGTACGATCCGGGCACGCCGAGAAACGCGACGGACGCCGCTTGCTTGATGCGCATTCTGACGTCTGCCTTGCGTGCCAATCTGCAGTCGCGCGCTCTTGTATCAGATTGCAGGACGACGGCTAGAAAATTTGGCGCTCTCGCAACGTGGGCGCGAATGAGTCCGGTGGGTCACACGACGAGGGTTCCGTG
>JBCAXC010000436.1:0-2473 GCA_038534255.1 Pseudomonadota bacterium | reverse complement strand
GTGCTAGTACTGTGATTGCGAGGGTGAGCCATCTGGCGTCGACGTACGGGACGTCACCGGAAACAGCGCTAAAGGCAGCAGTTCCAGCGAGCGTTACGACAAACATCACCGTCTTGTGAGAGAACGCGAAAAATCGTTCGCGATCCTGGTGGCCAAAAGCAGACCTCACAGTATCAAACCGAACGTCTTCGATCTGCTTGCACGCACTCACTTCGGCGGCGGGGGCCTTACACCGATGGGAGCACCACCCTGCGGCGTTCCAGGTCTTGGCGTCGGGCGAGGCGGTTTGCTTGGAGGCGAAGGTCGCGACTTGTTCATGGTAGCTGGCGTGACTGATTCGCAGCGCCCAAGCAAGAAACACAAAATGCGTATCGAATGTGATCCGGGTGGTAGCCCGTTGGTAGCCCGGCAATCGGTCAGCAAACGAAGCAGTCTGCGGACGGTGTCAAAACCACAACAAATACAGCGGTTTATTTGGTGCCGGCAGAGAGACTCGAACTCCCGACCCTCTGATTACAAATCAGATGCTCTACCAACTGAGCTATACCGGCAACCGTCCAGACGGTCTGCCTCAAGTGCGGCGCGTTGGCAAGCGGGTGACGCGAGGGGCGGACGATCCCGCGAAGAACCGCCATCGACATGACGGCCCAGGAACAGTCAGCCGCCTTACGCTACCGCGCGGCTCAACGCGCATTGTGACCAAAGCTCGCTGAGCGCGGTGACGAGTGCGTCGAGATCGCCAGGTGTGTGTGTCGGCCCCGGCGTGATGCGCAGGCGCTCTGTGCCCTCCGGAACCGTCGGATAGTTGATCGGCTGCACATAGATCGCATAGCGCTCAAGCAGCAGGTCGGAGATAAATTTGCACTTTTTCGCGTCGCCCACCATCACGGGCACGATGTGGCTCTCGTTCGGCATCGTCGGGATGCCGATGGCGTCGAGGCGTTCGCGGAGCAGGCGCACATTGCGGCGTTGCGCGGCGCGCTCCATCTCGCTCTGCTTCAAGTGACGGATAGAGGCTGCAGCGCCAGCCGCGAGTGACGGCGGCATCGCGGTCGTGAAGATGAAGCCGGAGGCGAACGAGCGGACAAAATCAATCAGTTGCGCCGAGCCCGTGATATATCCTCCCATCACACCGTAGGCTTTGCCGAGCGTGCCCTGGACAACGGTGAGGCGATCCATCAGACCTTCGCGCTCGCAGATCCCGCCACCGCGCGGACCATAAAGTCCGACCGCGTGAACCTCGTCGATATAGGTCATGGCGCCGTGCGCATCGGCGACGTCACAGATTTCGGCAACCGGGGCGATGTCGCCGTCCATCGAGTAGACGGATTCGAACGCGACGATTTTCGGCGCTGCCGGATCGACAGCACCAAGCATCCGATCCAGATCTTCCGGATCATTATGCTTCCAGATGTGTTTGCGCGCGCGGGAGTGACGAATGCCCTCGATCATCGAGGCGTGGTTGTCGGCGTCAGAGAAGACCTGACAGCCGGGAAGACGCGCAGCGAGCGTACCAAGCGCTGCCCAGTTTGAGACGTAACCTGACGTAAAGAGCAGGGCATCTTCCTTGGCGTGAAGGTCGGCGAGCTCATTTTCAAGCAGCACGTGATAGTGGTTCGTGCCGGAGATGTTGCGCGTACCGCCGGCGCCCGCGCCGCAACGCTCCATCGCTTCCTGCATCGCTGCCAGCGTCTTCGGGTGCTGGCCCATGCCCAGATAATCGTTGGAGCACCAGACCGTCACGTCGTGCACCGCGCCGCTCTCATCGTGGCGCTCAGCTTTGGGGAATGCGCCGCGCTTGCGCTCTAGGTCGGCGAAAATGCGGTAGTTGCCGTTGTCACGCAGTCCGTCGAGTTCTTGGGCGAAAAAGTCGTCGAAATTCACGGCAGGCTCCCCGTCGTCATCTTGTATCGCAGCGTTTGACACCCTTCGATGTCAACGCTCACGATGCACATATGGTTGTGCCATTGGCATGGCCAGATCGCAATGTGCGCTTTGGCTCGTGATTGAGTGTCGCAGGCGGCGTTGACGCGCAAATGCGCGTCACGTTCACACCGTTGGAATCACACCTGTGTCAGTGCCAGCGCGACCGCAGCCGCATTCGATACGTTGAGGCTTGCGATTTTCCCCCGAACGGGAAGTCGACACATGAAATCGCAGGTCTCGCGGGTCAGCCGCCGCATGCCCGGCCCTTCGGCGCCGAGGACGAGCGCCAGCGCGTCATCGCTCGGGATTTCGTCCAGCGCATGCTCCCCTTCGCCATCAAGACCGATCACGCGATAGCCGTCGCGTGCCAGATCGCGCAGCGCCTGCGCCAGATTGCCGACCTGCACCACAGGCACATGCTCGATACCGCCGGACGCTGCCTTGGCGGTAACCCCGCCGAGTGGTGCCGTGTTGCGCCGGGTCGTGACGACACCGGCCGCACCGAATGCAGCAGCCGAGCGGATGATCGCGCCGACGTTGTGCGGGT
>JBCAXC010000435.1:0-2479 GCA_038534255.1 Pseudomonadota bacterium | reverse complement strand
CGTTCGCTTCGTCAAACACCGCGTGCTCGTCGTCACAGACCTTGACGCCGCCGGCCTTGCCGCGCCCACCCGTGTGCACCTGAGCCTTCACGACCCAGCGATTGCCACCGATCTCACGTGCGCGATACGCCGCTTGTTCCGGGCTGAACGCAAGGCCGCCGTTCGGGATCACGACACCGAACCCCGCCAGGATTTCCTTCGCCTGATACTCGTGGATATCCATGACCAGTGCCTCTCCGGGAAAAATGCGTGTGATCGTGCAATCAGGTCTCGATGGCTGGCTGCAAGCCCCTCAAGGGAGAACGTCCCCGGCACCAAACAAGAGAAAAATGCCGAGAACGCATTCACCATCTGGAGCGGTCAGCTAGCCCGCGTGCCTTCAGGCCGCGATACGTTCGATCGTACGCTCGCGTGTGCTGTGCAGGTGCTCAACGGCCGCGGCGACACCACTGCCGACCTCAAACGGCACGCCGAAGTCGCGCATAACGAGTTCGCTGCCGCTGATTGCCGAAAGGATCATCGTCTCGTTCAGATCCCCGAGGTGGCCGATGCGGAACACTTTCCCAGCGACCTTCGAGAGGCCGACGCCAAACGAAATCCCGTACTCGAAGTAGGCATGTTTGACGAAAGAACCCGAGTCGAAACCTTCAGGGAGGCAAATTGCGGAGACGGTGTCGGAGTGCCACTTCGGGTTCGCCGCACAAAGATCGAGTCCCCACGCAGTACACGCGGACCGCACCGCACCGGCGAGTCGGTTGTGCCGCGCAAACACGTTGGGCAGCCCTTCCTCCAGCAGCATATCAACCGAGGTCCGCAGACCGCGGATCAGTGACATCGGCGGCGTGTACGGAAAGTACCCGTCGGCATTGGTCTTGATCATGTCGTTGAAGTCGAAATAGCAGCGCAGCGCCTTCGCCTCATGACGTGCCTCGAGCGCCTTCTGACTGACGCAGATGATCGCAAGACCGGCAGGAAGCATAAATCCCTTCTGCGAACCCGAGACAGCCACATCGACGCCCCATGCATCCATCTGGAAGTCTATGCTCGCGATCGAACTGACACCGTCCACCATCAGCAGGGCCGGGTGACGGCAGGCATCCATCGCTTCGCGAACGCCAGCAACATCACTCGTCACGCCAGTCGCCGTCTCGTTGTGCGTAACGAGAACCGCCTTGATCTCATGCGCATTGTCGTTGGCCAGGCGATCAGCGAACACATCTACCGGCGTCCCCTCACCCCACGGCACATCGACCACGTCGACGTCGAGCCCCTGCCGCTCGCAGAGATCCACCCAGAGATGTGAGAACTGGCCGAAGCGCGCGATCAGAACCTTGTCACCCGGCGAGAGCGTGTTGGTCATCGCCGCTTCCCATCCGCCGGTACCTGACGCCGGGAAAAGAAACACCTGCCCCGTGGTCGTCTGGAACACCTTTTTAAGGTCAGCAAACAGCGGCAGCGTGAAGTCAGGAAGGTCCGGTGCGCGCTGGTCTTCCATCGGGATGTCAATGGCGTTGCGCACGCGATCCGGGACATTGGTCGGGCCGGGCACAAACAATCCGCGGCTTCCTGTATGATGCTTTTTCACGATGGCTCTCCTTCGCTGATGTTGCAGCGACCATCGGGATCTGTGCGCTGCAACAGCAACGCCCGAAATACCTACCTTTGAGAACTCTTATGGGTGGCACAAAAACTACCCATCATGATAGTTTCGGCAAAATATGCCACCATGATGCCCTACCTACTTGAGTAGTTTTCAGCCATATAGTGCATCCTCCTGACCTTGTGAACTGATCGCCGCCATGCAGCTTGACGCCGAAAAACCCATCTCTGTGGCCCTTGGAGACGGCAATCCGCTCATGCTCGGGGCGCTGTCCGAGGTTCTGGAGCGTGACGCTCGCTTCACACTCTTCGCGACCTCCAAAACCGCCGAGGGCTTCATTGACGTCGTGTTGCGGAGCAGCATTTCCGTCGGCATTATCGATTGGGCTCTGCCATCTGTCGGCGGCGAGCAACTGCTGGAGGTCTTGCGCACGCAGGACGCTCCACCTCGCATCGTCGTCTATTCCCACGACACAAACACCGACGTGGCGCGCCGCGCGATGGCCGCCGGAGCTGCGGGGTTCTGCTCGCGCTCCGACCCGGCGGAGCGGCTGCTGGACGTCGTTGCCGAAGTCGCAGCCGGTCGCATGGTCTTTCCGTTTCTCGATGTCCGCGAACTCCGCAAGGACCCTATGGAGACACTCACCGACCGCGAGCGCCAGCTCATCGCGCAGCTCGCCCAGGGTCACAGCAATCGCAAACTGGCGCAGGAGCTCGACGTTTCGGTGAACACGATCAAGTTCCACCTTCGCAATCTCTACGAAAAACTCTCCGTCTCAAGCCGTGGACAGGCCATCGCGCTCTACCACTGAGCTATACGCCCCTTCCGGGAGGAAGCGGGGTAGCGGTAAATCGGTGTGTTTTCAAGTACCCGATCGCA
>JBCAXC010000434.1:0-2490 GCA_038534255.1 Pseudomonadota bacterium | reverse complement strand
GTCAGCGACACGGCGAACCAGGTCAGCGCCTCGTTGTCTCGCCATGGCATAATACCATCATAAATGTCCGCCGCACTGGCGATCGCGAACATGACGAACAGCATCATCGACGCAACAAACGCCGCCTTCAGCACCAGTGGCAGCCGCGAAAAAAGGAACTTTTCCGGCTTCATGTCGAGGAAAGGCGTGCCGACGCTGATCCAGCGGCGCAGGCCCGGCAACGACTGCTTTTTCGATGCAGCCTGCATCAACGCAGACGCGATGATCGTCCCGCCATGGCTGTGTCCGACGACACAATAGGGATCGCCATCACCCTCGAGTTCCATCATCCGGGCATAGAGGCGACGCGCGGCCTCGCGTCGATCCTGCACGCTGTTTTCGCTCGTCCACTCCAGCGCCTCAAAAGCCAGTTCGCCGTCGCTCGCCTCGACAAACGTCGCGACGTCCTTGCGAAAGTCGCTGTTGGCCTCCCACCATTGTGGCGCGGGTTCGCCTTCAAGCGCGGACGCGGGATCGATCTCCCACTGCGCGAACGTGCCATGCACAGAGATGATGCGCGCCATTGGGGGGCCTCGCTTTCAGGCTTCGGGGGCATTCAACAGCGGTCTTGTGCAACCGAAATGTGGCCGCGTCCCTCCAAATCAACAGCGACCCCACGGAAAACCTTGCAGCATGCGGCCATTCTGCAGCCCGAACGCCGGGGCGGGTTTTCAGTCGTCCTCAGCGGCGAGCGCATCCCGCGCAGCATCAAGCCTCGCGCGTTCCTCCGGCGCCAAATCGGGGTACTCAAGATCGAGCGCATCCATACGCTCCACGATCACCCGACTGACGATCGCGCGCATGATGTCCTTGTCATCGGCCGGGATGACGTACCACGGCGCCCACTCTGTACTGGTGTGCTCCAGCATCTCCGAGAAGGCATCCGTGTACGCATCCCAGTGCCCGCGCTCAGCAAGGTCACTGCTCGAGAACTTCCAGTTTTTCTCTTCTTCGTTCAGGCGCGAGAGGAAGCGGCGTTTCTGCTCGCCTTTCGAGACATTGAGGAAGAATTTGATGACGATCGTGCCATTGCGCGTGAGGTGCCGCTCAAAGCTGTTGATGTCTTCATAGCGCTCGCGCCAGATGTTCTTTCCCATCAACGGCTCGGGGATTTTCTGCCCTTCAAGAAATTCCGGATGAACCCGCACGACGAGCACTTCCTCATAGTGCGAGCGGTTGAAAATGCCGATCCGCCCCCGCTCCGGAACCGCCTTCCAGCAGCGCCACAAAAAGTTGTGGTCCAGCTCTTCTTTCGACGGCGCCTTGAACGAAAACACCTGACACCCCTGCGGATTCACACCGCGCATCACATGCTTGATGGTGCTATCCTTGCCGGCCGCGTCACGCCCCTGAAAGATGATCAAGACGGAATATCGGTTGTCCGCATACAGACGCTCCTGCAGCTCCGCGAGCTCTCGCCGTCGGGTCTTGAGTATTTTCTCCGCCTGGTCTTCCAGCTTGCCAAAACCGTCGCCCTTGAACTCGGGATCGTCAGCCCAGCCCGGATCGAATCGGCGCATATCGAACGGCTCACCCGGCGTCGCGAGAAACGGCTCCGTCGAAAACTTTGGCTTTTTCATCTGGGCCTCCCGCGTTTGCCGATGCGTGCCACATACCGCCTGCGCAAACGCGGTGGCAAGTCGCGCCAGACGCATCAGGCCGAGGCGGCGACGTTCAATTCCGGATAGGCGAACAACCCGGGCGTCCCACCGGTGTGCATCATTAGGAGACGTTTTCCCGCACCAAGCGCTTGCGCACGACGCACCACCGCCGCGCAAACCTTGCCCGTGTACACCGGATCGCAAAGGATCGCTTCGCGGCGCGCAAATCGCAGGATGACGTCCTGCACGTGGGGCGCGCACTGCCCGTAGCCAGGGGCGAGATCCGTATCGTCCGTTCGCACGTCTGCGTCGGGCACCGGGTTGTCGACGTGAAGCAGGGCCGCCAGTTCACGACAGCGATGCTGGATACGCGGGGTCTGCAGCGCAGAGGAACGTCTGACGCAAACGCCGAGAACCGGCGTCGCATCGCCCCTCGAGCGCAACCCGAACACCAACCCACCATGGGTACTGCCACTCCCCGACGCCACGATGATCTCGTCAAACGCGTTCGGACGACCGTCATCCCCGCACTGCTCGAGAATTTCCTCCGCGCAGTCCACGTAACCAAGCGCACCGAGCGGAGGATGCCCTGGCGCGAGCGGAATGACATACGGCCGCCTGCCCTGCTCCGCGAGCGTGTCGGCGATCTCGCGAATGCGCGCGTCCGCAGCCACCTCATCTTCCCCTTCAGGAAAATAATGTACCGTCGCGCCAAGCAGACGATCGAGCAACACATTGCCGGAGTTGCGATAGGCGAAATTGTCATGCGCCACCCGATCTTCCAGCTGGACATGACAGTGGAGCCCCAGACGCGCTGCAGCCGCAGCGGCGAGGCGGACAAAGTTGGACT
>JBCAXC010000433.1:0-2493 GCA_038534255.1 Pseudomonadota bacterium | reverse complement strand
GTGGCTGGCGCCTACTGGCGTGGTGATTCCGACAACCCGATGCTGCAGCGGATCTACGGCACGGCGTGGGCGAACAAGAAGGATCTGCAGGCGCACCTCGACATGCTTGCCGAAGCGGCGAAACGCGACCACCGGCGCATCGGCAAGGACATGGACCTCTTCCACATGCAGGAAGAGGCGCCGGGGATGATTTTCTGGCATGCGAACGGCTGGCAGATCTGGCAGACGATCGAGGCCTACATGCGCCGCCGGCTTGCGGTGGCAGGCTACTCCGAGATCCGGACACCGCAGGTGATCGACCGCAAACTCTGGGAGGAGAGTGGGCACTGGGAGAAATTCCAGGAGCACATGTTCATCGTCGAAGTGGATGAGGAGGGCGCGAAGGGCAAACGCGTCAATGCGCTGAAGCCGATGAACTGTCCGGGCCATGTGCAGATCTACAATGCAGGGCTTAAATCCTATCGCGATTTGCCGTGGCGTGTGGCCGAGTTCGGGGCATGCCATCGCTATGAGCCGTCGGGTGCAATGCACGGCATCATGCGCGTGCGCGGCTTCACGCAAGATGACGCCCACATCTTTGCGACCGAGGAGCAGATCAAGCCTGAGACGGAAGATTTCATCGCGCTTCTTGATTCGATCTATCGGGACTTCGGCTTCGACGACTTCCGCGTGAAGTTTTCCGATCGGCCAGAGAAGCGGTCCGGCTCTGACGATGTCTGGGACAAGGCAGAGGCCGCGCTGATCGCCGCCACGGATGCTGCGGGGTGCGACTATGAATTGAACCCCGGTGAAGGTGCGTTCTATGGCCCGAAGCTCGAGTTTGTGCTGACCGATGCGATCGGGCGGGATTGGCAATGCGGCACGTGGCAGGTCGACTTTGTCCTGCCGGATCGGCTCGGGGCGCAATATGTGGGCGAGGACGGCGAGCGCCACATGCCGGTGATGCTACACCGTGCCATTCTCGGATCGTTTGAGCGTTTTATCGGCATCTTGATCGAACATCATGCTGGCCGCTTTCCGATGTGGCTTGCGCCACGTCAGGTCGTTGTCGCGACGATCGTCTCTGAGGCTGATGATTTCGCCGACGACGTTCGCAAGCAGTTGGTGGCGGCTGGCCTGCGCGTCGACACCGACTTCCGGAACGAAAAGATCAATTTCAAGGTCCGCGAGCACTCCGTTGCACATGTGCCGGTGATCCTGGTTGCCGGGCGGCGCGAGGCGGAGGAAGGCACGGTGTCGATGCGTCGGCTCGGCTCCAAAGATCAGACGGTGATGCCGCTTGCCGAGGCCATCGCGCTGTTGAAAGAGGAAGCAACGCCGCCGGATTTACGTCGCTGAGGATTATGCTCCGCCCCTGCAACTCGACTTTATTCCTCTCTCAAAACCTTCTGGAAGGTTTTTTCTCTTAAGTCAGTTCTCGTGAGTACGCTTATGCCCGGTTCACGTTCAGTCCGGGTGTAAGTTCGGTCCGCGGGGAAGGCTTGGACATGAATATCGGGAATCTGCTCGTCGCCAAGGGGCTGCTGACGCAGGAGCACATCGACTACGCCATTCACTATCAGAACACGCATGGTGGGCGGCTTGGAGATTGCCTTGTTGCACTTGGCTATCTGACGAAGGAGCAGATTGACGAGGTTTTGGCCGATGCGCCGCAAGGCCCGTCCATGATCGAGAACACCGGTGTTGATCCGGTGCTGCTGCTCGAGCTTCTGATCAAGGGCATGTATACAGAGAGCCTTGAGACGGGCTCGCAGATGAGTGACGCGCTCAAGCTGTCGTCGTCGATCATCAATCAGCTTCTGACGGTTGCCAAGGAGCGCAAGCTCGTTGAGGCGCTGGCGTCGGCCTCTGGCGGCAATGCACGCGCGGAAATGCGGATGACGCTGACGCGGCTGGGTCGCGAGTTCGCGATCGATGCGATTTCGCGGGGGCAGTATTTTGGTCCGGCGCCCGTCTCGCTCAGTGACTACCAGGACCGTATCCAGCGCCAGCGCGTTACCAACGAACATGTGACGCGGGATCAGCTGAACAAGGCTTTCGAAGGACTGGTGATGCCAGAGCGGTTCGTCAGTCGGCTCGGCCCGGCTGTGAACTCGGGCAATGCGATCCTCATTTATGGTCCGGCGGGCAACGGCAAGACAACGGTCGCCGAGATCGTCGGCGGCATTTTCCAGAACGTGATCTATGTGCCGTACTGCGTCGAAATCGACGGCGAGATCATGAAAGTGTTTGATCCGAGCGTGCACAAGGTCGTGGAGCAAGCCAAGCAGCCGGAAAACGGATCCGGCCTGCGCCGCAGTCGTATCGATCCGCGTTGGGTCGCCTGCTATCGCCCGATGGTGATCACAGGTGGTGAGCTGACGATCGAGATGCTGGATCTGAAATACAATCCGATCGCAAAATTCTATGAGGCGCCGCTGCACATCAAAGCGCTGAACGGCACATTCCTGATTGATGACTTTGGCCGCCAGCGTGCGAAACCGGAGGATATTC
>JBCAXC010000432.1:0-2498 GCA_038534255.1 Pseudomonadota bacterium | reverse complement strand
CTTGCGGTTCTCGTCCTCGAGAGACTTAAGCCGCCGCGCCTCCGACACTTCCATACCGCCGAACTTCGACTTCCAGGCGTAGAACGTCGGCTGCGAGATGCCGTGCCTGCGGCAGACCTCGGCCGTCTTCATGCCCGCGGCCTGCTCCTTCAGGATTGCGATGATCTGCTCTTGCGAAAACCTGCTCTTGCGCATCGTCCGGCTCCTTGTGGGATCGACAGACTCTAGCTCACAACCAGGACGTTTGAAGGGGCAGGGTCAAGACTAACCAAATAAAAAACCTGCAATTAAAACCCACTGCCTGCCAAGAGTAATTGCAGCACTGTATTTGTGATTGCGAAACAACTGAGACGTACGCTTTGCTCATTGATGTCATGAGTATCGGTGGGACAAAGATAAATATTCAGTTTGGACGGCGTCTGCGCAGCGAAACAGCTCCGGATACGCCCCAGGAGCGCAAGCGCGACAGTGCCGCTCCATCATTCGCACCGATGCAGGCGTCACGACCGACGCCCTATACCGCTGTCCCCAAACCTTTCCGTGCGGTCACCGTGCGCACCGCGATTGAACAAGCGACGCGCTTTGCGATGGATGCTGAGCCGTCAAAAGGACGCTGCCACGGGGCAACGTGGAGTCGGGTGCCGGAAACGGTCGCGTGAGCCTCGCTGCTCCTTGCCGACCATTGGTGTCTGCGGAGGACTTCGGCCATTGGGGCCTCTATCTGCCGATAGTCTATGCGCCGCATCTGATGTCAGCCAGATCCAGCCCAGCTTGCATCGCGAGTTGACGAATTTTGCTCCATCTTAGAGATGCGGATAAAAAAAAGGGCGACCCGGAGGCCGCCCTTTCAACTTTGCTGTAACTCCGGCGTGCCTTACACCGAGTAGTACATATCGAACTCGACCGGGTGAGGCGTCATCTCGAAGCGCTCGACTTCTTCCATTTTCAGCTCAATGTAGCCGTCGATCTGGTCGTCGGTGAAGACGTTGCCCTTCTTGAGGAAATCGCGATCTTCGTCGAGGCACTTCATTGCCTCGCGCAGAGACCCACAGACCGTCGGAATTGCAGCCAGCTCTGCAGGCGGTAGCGCGTAGAGATCCTTGTCCATCGGCTCGCCCGGATGGATCTTGTTTTCGATACCATCAAGGCCGGCCATCAGCATCGCTGAGAACGCGAGGTACGGGTTGGCTGTCGGATCCGGGAAGCGCACTTCCATCCGCTTGCCCTTCGGGTTCGAGACGTAGGGAATGCGGCACGAGGCTGAGCGGTTGCGCGCAGAGTAGGCGAGCAGAACGGGAGCTTCGTAACCCGGAACCAGACGCTTGTAAGAGTTGGTCGATGGATTGGTGAAGCCGTTCAGCGCTTTCGCGTGCTTCAGGATACCGCCAATGTAGAACAGGCATGTCTCTGACAGGTCGGCATACTGGTTGCCGGCAAAGATCGCCTCACCGTCCTTGAAGATCGACTGGTGGCAGTGCATGCCCGTGCCATTGTCGCCAAACACTGGTTTCGGCATGAACGTTGCGGATTTTCCGTAGGCCTGTGCGACGTTGTGAACGACGTACTTGTAGATCTGCAGGTGATCCGCAATCGTTGTCAGCTTGCCGAACTTGATGCCGAGTTCATGCTGCGCGGCCGCCACTTCGTGGTGATGCTTTTCGACCGAAACACCCATTTCGGTCATCACGGACAGCATTTCAGACCGGATGTCCTGACAGCTGTCGACTGGCGGAACAGGGAAATATCCCCCCTTCGTGCGCGGGCGGTGACCGAGGTTCCCCATCTCATATGAGGTGTCCATGTTGGACGGCAGCTCGGAACTGTCGAGGCGGAACGACGTGTTGTACGGATCGGCCGCGAAGCGGACGTCGTCGAAGATGAAGAATTCGGCTTCCGGACCAAAGTAGGCCGTATCGCCAATTCCAGTCTGTTTCAGATAGGCTTCAGCCTTGCGAGCGACACCACGTGGGTCGCGCTCGTAGAGTTCGCCTGTGCCCGGCTCAACGATGTCACAGAAAATTGCCATCGTCGTCTGCGCGAAGAACGGGTCCATGTGCGCACTGTCGACATCCGGCATCAGTGTCATGTCGGACTGGTCGATGTCTTTCCAGCCGGCGATCGATGAGCCGTCAAACATCATGCCGTCGGCGAACATGTCCTCGTCGACCGTGGAGATGTCCTGCGTCACGTGCTGGACCTTGCCGCGCGGATCGGTGAATCGCAGATCAACGAACTTCACGTCGTTGTCCTTGATCATCTTCATGATACTCGTCGTGTCAGCCATTTAAGGTCCCCTTGTCTGGTGATGGCTTGGAATGGAATGAGTGGTGCTAGGGGCGTGAGTAACGCCCGATGCAATGATGTCTGTGTTGAGGTCGCGTGCGGTGCTGCGAGATCGGTTGCTTTGGCCGCTCACGCGGTCGTAGGCCTAGACGGCATCCTTCCCGGTTTCACCCGTGCGGATACGAATGGCGTCGAGCACCTCGGTCACAAAGATT
>JBCAXC010000431.1:0-2501 GCA_038534255.1 Pseudomonadota bacterium | reverse complement strand
ACCGAGACAACAGTTCTGGAGATCCTGACAGAGGTCGCCCGCTCAAAGAACTGAGAGATCCAGTGGCGCTGAGTGTCACCAGTTGGCAGTTGTCGTCATCCCGATTTTCGCGTCACCGTTGGCACCTTTTTCAGCCCGCCCATCTTGCAGACCAGCTTCCATTCGTCAGCCTTCACCGGCTGCACCGAGAGCCGCATCGACGTCACCAGTGACATGTCGGCAAGCTTCGGCTCGGCTTTCACATCGGCAAGCGTGACCGGCTCTGGCATGTCGCAAACCGCTTCGACATGGACGCAATCCCAGCGCTCGTCATCCGTCGTCGAATCCGGCGCGCTCTCCGCCGTCACCCGCACGATGCCGACGATGTCCTTGCCGGCATTCGAATGATAGAAAAACCCGAGGTCACCGACCTTCATCGTGCGCATGAAATTCCGCGCCTGATAGTTCCGGATGCCGTCCCACTCCTCCGGTGCACCCTTCGCCTTCTGCTGCTCCCACGACCACTTGTCAGGCTCCGATTTGAACAGCCAGTAGGCCATGTGTGTCCGCTCCATATGTAAGAATTGATGGACGAGGAATACCGCTCACACCTCCCGCGTCAACGGCCGCTCCATCAGCGCGGCGATGGCGGCGTCGACGGAGAGCGTGGTGTCAAGCACGGCGCTGACGGTGGTGATAATCGGCGCGTCGACGTTGTGCGTTGCGGCCAGTCGACAAGCGATGTCAGCCGTTGCGACGCCTTCCGCCAGCTTGAGACCATCGAGCGGATCACCCCGCCCCACCGCGGCGCCATAGGCGAAGTTGCGGGATTGTTCGGACGCGCAGGTGAGCATCAGATCACCCAGCCCGGAGAGCCCGTTGAGCGTCTCCGCCCGCGCGCCGAGCGCAACCGCCAACCGCCGCATCTCGACAAGCCCACGTGTAACCAGTGCCGCCTGCGCGCTCGCCCCGAGCCCGCGCCCATGCACGATGCCGGCACCGATCGCGAGGACGTTCTTCAGAGCGCCGCCGAGCTCGACCCCGCGCACATCATCGCTCGCATAACACCTAAGCGCGGAACCGGCGAAGAGCGCCGCATAAATCTCCGCCGCTTCAATCGTCGCCGCGGCAAGAGACACCGCGGTTGGCAGTCCGCGTGCCAGATCGACGGCGAAGCTCGGCCCGGAGAGCACGCCGAATGCACGATCCGGAAGCGCGGAGGAAAAAACATCGCTCAGCGGCGCACCGGCCGTGCGGTCGATGCCCTTTGCGCAGATGATGATGGGCGCGGCGCCAAACGCCTCTCGCGCAGCAATCTCACGGGCCACCACACCCAGTGTTTGCGCGGGCGTCGCAAGCAGCACGACGTCCGGCGCGTGCGCATCCGTTGAGAAGGGCGCCGCTGTGCGCAGCGTATCCGGCAAGGTGATCTCGCCGAGATATTTCGGACTGCGGTGCTGCTCGCGGATTGCGCCGAGCACGCTCGGATCTCGCCCCTGCAGCACCACGTCATGCCCGGCGCGGACCAGAACCGCGGCAAGACCGGTGCCGAATGCGCCGGCCCCGAGCACGACGACGTGTGTTTTCTCTCCTCCGGTCACGCCTTCACCCCTGCTCCGATCGCAGCATCCGCAGACGGATCGAGTGGCCAACGGGCCTGTGCGACAAAGTCGAGATCATGCCGATCGCCGCGGGCGAAGCGTTCCGCACCCGCCCACGCAATCATGGCCGCATTGTCAGTGCAGAGTTCGGGAGGAGCAACAACACAGCGATACCCGCATGCCCGAGTGGCGCTGGTGAGCCGTGTGCGTAGCCGGACATTGGCAGCAACACCGCCGGCAACGACCAGCGTCCGCGCGGCATCCGGCAACGCATCCTCATAGAGCTGCATCGCGCGACGAACACGATCCTCAACCGCATCGGCGACCGCCAACTCAAAGCTTGCGCAGACGTCCGCAATGTCCTGACGGGAGAGCGGGACGAGCGCCTCGGCCTGTTGACGTACCGCCGTCTTGAGACCCGCGAACGAAAAGTGCGGCTCGGCGCGTCCCGCCATCGGTCGTGGGAGTGAAAATCGTGTCGCATCCCCGTCGCTGGCGGCCTTGGCCACGGCAGGACCACCGGGATAGCCGAGCCCGAGCAGCTTGGCCGTCTTGTCGAACGCCTCCCCGAGCGCATCATCCACCGTCGTTCCAAGACGGGTGTAGGCGCCCACTTCGCGCACGATCAGCGTTTGCGTGTGCCCGCCGGAGACAAGTAGCAGCAGATAGGGCGGGCGCACGCCATCCGTCAGCCCAACCGTCAACGCGTGCCCTTCAAGATGATTGACGCCGATGAACGGCTTCCCGCCCGCAATTGCCAGCGCCTTCGCGCTCACCAGCCCGACGAGGACGCCCCCGATCAGCCCTGGCCCGGCCGTGCCTGCCACCGCATCACAGTCGGCAACGGTACATCCGGCATCCGCCAGCGCCCGTGCAATCACCGCATCGATGACATCGACATGCGCGCGTGCCGCAATTTCC
>JBCAXC010000430.1:0-2504 GCA_038534255.1 Pseudomonadota bacterium | reverse complement strand
ATCGAGACCGGGACGTTCGCAATGGCGGTGGCTGCGGCTGGTGGTGATGTTCTTCTCGAAGGGGCAAAGGCGGAGCACTTGAATGCTGCGCTTGATGTCCTGCGCGTCATCGGCATTGGCGTGACAGAGACACCGAAAGGCATCCAGGTGACGCGCGGAGACACGGAGTTGCGTGCAACCGACGTGGAGACGCAGCCGTTTCCGGGGTTCCCGACCGATCTGCAGGCCCAGTTGATGGCGTTGATGACGACGGCGTCGGGCACAAGCGTGATCCGAGAGACGATTTTCGAGAACCGGTTCATGCATGTTCAGGAGTTGGCACGTCTCGGGGCTGATATTTCGCTCGACGGCGATACGGCCACGATCAAGGGGCGACCGGGACTCAAAGGGGCGCAGGTGATGGCGACCGATCTGCGCGCGTCGGTCTCGCTTGCGATTGGCGGGTTGATCGCGGATGGGGAGACCATGATCAGCCGCGTGTATCACCTTGATCGCGGGTTCGAGCGGATTGAGGAGAAGCTTGGCAACTGCGGTGCGGAGATTGAGCGGATTGCGGCTTGATTTAGGTCTTGGCGCAACCTTTGTGCGACGGCTGCGTTGACCCCGTTATCTGCCCCCCGGCATCCGCGATCACGTCGCGCGCTGATTTTGCTGCGCTGCGGTTGGAACCGTTCCCGAATTGTCCTAAGTATCGGTGATCTAGCGATGCCCAGGCTGCTCGGCCGGGGCCGCGCGTGGCGCAAATGTCTCTCGTCTTTCGAGACCGTCTGCGACACCACGGCGACGCCGGGCCGGCATCAACATGTTGGTTCCAAAGGACTTTTCCATGGCCCGGCAGGCGCTGAACGACGCCTTTGCACGCACCGCCTTTCTTGATGGCGCGAACGCGGCATACATCGAAGAACTCTACGCACAGTATCAGGGCAATCCTGGCTCCGTCGATGACGAGTGGCGCTTGTTCTTTGCGTCGCTGAATGATGATCGCGATGCGGTGATCCGGGAGGCGGATGGGCCGACATGGGCTGACGCTGCGTCGGTTTCGCATGCCAACGGTGATCTGGTGGCCGCGCTTGACGGCAACTGGTCGGCGGCCGAGCAGACGATCTCGAACGGTATCCAGGCGCGCGCCCAGGGGCTTGGCGTCGAAATGTCCGCTGCGGCGACGCTGCGGGCCACGCAGGATTCGATCCGCGCTCTGATGATGATCCGTGCCTATCGGGTGCGCGGTCATCTTGCGGCAGATCTCGATCCGCTCGATCTCGCGGACCGGGAGGGCCATGCCGAGCTGCAGCCGCAGACCTACGGCTTTACGAGTGCCGATTTCGATCGACCGATCTTCCTCGACTATGTGCTCGGGCTCGAGACGGCAACGATCCGGCAGATTCTCGACATTCTGCAGCGGACATACTGCGGGCGGATCGGTGTCGAGTTCATGCACATCTCGTCGCCGGATCAGAAATCGTGGATCCAGCGGCGCATCGAGGGCGAGGACAAGGGCGTCTCGTTTACGCCGGAAGGGCGCCGCGCGATCCTCAACAAGCTGATCGAGACGGAGACGTTCGAGACTTTCCTCAACACGAAGTACACGGGCACGAAGCGGTTCGGGCTCGATGGTGGCGAGGCGATGGTTCCGGCGCTCGAGCAGATCATCAAGCGCGGTGGCCAGCTGGGCCTGCGCGAGATCGTGCTCGGTATGCCGCACCGTGGTCGGCTCAATGTGCTGGCCAACGTCATGAGCAAGCCGCACCGGGCAATTTTTCATGAGTTCCAGGGCGGGTCGGCGAAGCCGGAGGATGTCGAAGGTTCCGGTGATGTGAAGTATCACCTCGGCGCGTCGTCGGATCGTTCGTTTGATGGCAACGACGTCCATCTGTCGCTTACCGCCAACCCGTCCCACCTCGAGATCGTTGATCCGGTGGTGCTCGGGAAAGTCCGCGCGAAACAGGATCAGCTCGGGGACAAGCAACGCCAGCAGGTGTTGCCGCTGTTGCTGCACGGCGATGCGGCTTTTGCCGGTCAGGGTGTCGTCGCGGAGTGCTTCGGTCTCTCGGGGTTGCGCGGGCATCGGACCGGTGGATCGATCCACTTCATCGTGAACAACCAGATCGGCTTCACGACGTCGCCGCATGCGTCGCGGTCATCGCCATATCCGTCGGACGTGGCGCGGATGATCGAGGCGCCGATTTTTCACGTGAATGGCGATGATCCGGAAGCGGTGACGTATGTCGCGAAAGTGGCGATCGAGTTCCGTCAGCGGTTCGGCAAGCCTGTTGTCATCGACATGTTCTGCTATCGCCGTCACGGACACAACGAGGGTGACGAGCCAATGTTCACCCAGCCGCTGATGTACAAGACGATCAAGTCGCATCCGACAGTGGTGAAGCTTTATGGCGATCGCCTTGTCGACAACGGTACGATCACTGCGGACGGTCTCGCCGAGATGAAGGCCGAAGTGCGCGGCAATCTCGATGCTGAGTTCGATGCGAGCGAGAGCTATCGCCCGA
>JBCAXC010000429.1:0-2520 GCA_038534255.1 Pseudomonadota bacterium | reverse complement strand
TCGCGCATGGCCACTTCATTTACCTGCTCGACGCCGCCGGCACGTTCATCACCATGTTCCCGCCAATTCTCTCGAGCGATCGCATGGCCGAGATTGCGGAGAAATATCTGAGCGGAAAAAGCTGACGCCTTAGCGATCCTTCATCATGAGGTCGTCGCGGTGGATCAGCGCCGCGCGCCCGGCATACCCGAGCAAGGCCTCGATCTCTCCGCTCTTGCGGCCCCGGATCGCCTCGACGTCCGCCGCGTCATAAGCCGTCAATCCGCGGGCAATTTCTTGCCCCGCCGCATCTCCGACAATCACCAGGTCGCCACGCGAAAACGCACCTTCGACCCGGCTCACTCCGGCAGGCAGCAGGCTCTTTCCAGCCCGAAGTGCTGCAACCGCGCCCGCATCAATGACGATCCGCCCTTCTGCCTTGAGCGCACCACCGATCCAGCGCTTGCGTGCCGCGACCGGATCAGCATCCGCCAGAAACCACGTGCAGGCCTCACCATCGGCGAGTCGACGCAATGGGTGATCCACCTTGCCGGAGGCGATGATCATGTGCGCTCCGGCTTGCGTCGCGATCCGCGCTGCCGCAATCTTCGTGATCATGCCACCGCGCGAGAGTGCGGTTCCAGCATCACCCGCCATCGCATCGATCTCCGGCGTGATCCGTTCGACAACATCCAGTCGCCGTGCGGACGCATCGTCACAGGGCGGAGCGGAATATAATCCGTCAACATCGCTCAGTAGCACAAGCAGATCCGCACTGATCATGCTCGCCACCCGCGCTGCCAGACGATCGTTGTCGCCGTAGCGAATCTCAGACGTCGCGACGGTGTCGTTTTCGTTCACAACCGGCACAGCCCCCATCCGCAGCAGCGTCGCGATGGTCGTGCGCGCATTCAGATAGCGACGACGCTCTTCCGTATCGCCAAGCGTGAGCAGGATCTGAGCCGCAGTCAGCTGATGCACACCGAAGTGCTCGGCGTACGCGCGCGCGAGGGCGATCTGACCAATGGCAGCGGCTGCCTGGTTTTCCTCCAGTCGCAGCGCGCGCGTATCGGCCCCGGCACCGTTGACACGAAGCGCAGAACGACCAAGCGCAATCGCGCCCGACGAGACCAGAACAACCTCACGTCCCGCCGCACGCAGCTCCGCGATGTCGGCCACCAGTGTCTCAAGCCATGCGGACTTGAGCGCTCCGGACACTGCATGGACCAGCAATGCCGATCCGATCTTGACGACAATTCGCTGAGCCGCACCCCACTCCGGTCGAGCACCGCTCACAACGGAGACCAACCGGATGGCGCGTCGTCGCCCGGCGCGCTCGATCGTGCAGCGGCAATAGCATCGGCGATCGCGTGCAGCGCCGCGTCAACGCCGAGCCCGGTCACGGCGGACAATTTCAGCGGCATCACACCACCACATGCCGATTGAAGCGCAGCCATCTTCTCGGCAGCCTCATCATCGTCGAGCACATCTGCTTGAGATAGCGCGACGATCTCAGTCTTGCCCTCAAGCCCACCGCCATACGCCGATATCTCACCGCGCACAGTCTCGTAGGCAGCGACCGGATCTTCCTCCAGCGCCGAGACGAGATGAAGCAAAACCCCGCATCGCTCGACATGCCCCAGAAAACGATCGCCGATCCCCGCGCCCTCGTGCGCCCCCTCGATCAGACCCGGAATATCCGCCAGCACAAAGTCCCGTCCGCTCACCTGAACAACACCAAGGTTGGGATGCAGCGTCGTAAAAGGATAGTTGGCAATCTTCGGCTTCGCCGCTGTGACGCGGGAGAGAAATGTCGACTTCCCGGCATTCGGCAGCCCAACAAGCCCGGCATCCGCGATCAGCTTGAGCCGCAACCAGATCGAAAGTTCCTCACCGGGCTCGCCCGGATTGGCACGACGCGGCGCCTGATTGGTCGACGATTTGAAGCGCGCGTTGCCAAAGCCGCCATTCCCGCCCTGCAACAGGACGATGCGATCGCCGGGCTCCGTCAGATCGGCAATCAGCGTCGCGTTGTCTTCCGCAAAGATCTGGGTGCCTGGCGGAACCTTGAGCGTTACGTCATCACCGCGCCCACCCGTCCGGTTGCGACCCATGCCATGCGTGCCGGTCGTTGCCTTGAAGTGCTGCTGATAACGATAATCAATCAGGGTGTTGAGGTTGGCGACGCATTCAATCAGCACATCGCCGCCGCGCCCGCCGTCCCCGCCATCCGGCCCGCCGAACTCAACGAATTTTTCTCTGCGGAAAGAGACCGCGCCGGCCCCACCATTTCCGGAGCGCACATGCACCTTCGCCTGGTCCAGAAATTTCATGACGCACCATCATCGCCGGATGCAGGCCGCGACACCGCCTGCCATTGCTCCCGCGTCAAACGCATCCGCACTTCCGGTATCGCAGAGTCACCTCGGGCCCGCGACCAACCGGCGCCCCGTCCGCTTTCCACAAACCCGAGTTTGGCGAGCACACGGGCGGACGCGGGATTGTCGAGAAAAACGCTCGCGACAACGGCATCGACGGCAT
>JBCAXC010000428.1:0-2535 GCA_038534255.1 Pseudomonadota bacterium | reverse complement strand
GCCGATGGTCGCGTGTTTGCAAGTCCTGGTGGCGTGTTGACCTTGCGTGCGGCTCGGGCAGACTGTGATGCGCATGCGTTCGAGATGCTGCGGGATATGGGTTCAGGTTGGATGATGCGATGAGACAGCGGGCGGTCCCGGATTTTTTGCGACGGTGGGCCGGATTGCGCACAGCGTTCGTCGGTTGCGCTGCGCTCTTGGCGGCCGGAATGAGCGCCAGCGTTTCCCGGGCGGCGGATGATGCGTGGCGCTTCAAGGTCGTGGCCAAGATTTCGCAGATTCAGTCGCGCGCGAGCTGTTTTTCTTCCCCGAAGTCGACAGCCTACGTACACGTGCTTGGTGTGCAACCGAGCGGCATTGCGCTGACGCCTGCGCGACAAGCGCGGCTGGTGAACACGTTGAGCGAGGCGATCCTTGCGAACACGGCCAACCGCGTGACGGTTGCGCGTGAGTTCTCGACCATCGCCACGCGCAGTATCTCTTTCAGCGAAGCGCGAATCCGCGAGATCACCAAGCTCACGCGCGAAGCGGAGGCGGCAGATATTACCGTCGTGCTCCAGCCGATCGGTCAGGTGGCCAACCGGCTCGATCTGCAGGTGACGATCTGGGCCAACGACAGCACGGGGGCAAAGCCCGCGGGCGTCAGCTGCGTGACCCCATTCTCAACTTCGGTTACGTTTGAAGACGATGCGGACCCGCAATGCGCGCGGGCCTGGCGACAGGCGGAGTTGCGCGATACGGCTTCGGGCTATCGCGGCTTCATGGACTTCTTCCCCGATTGTGCGCAGGCGACGGATGCGCGTGCGCGTATCGCCAAGTTTGAAGCCGCGGCGAGCGCTGCGAAATCTGCGCAAGCCTGCGCGCAGGCGTTCGCTGCCGCACGGGCATCCGGAACGCTTGGGGCCTACAAGGCGTTTGTGGTGGATCAGTTTGCCTGCCCCCAGGTTGAGGGTGCGCGGGTTGCGATGCGGGTTCTGCAGGATCTTGCGAACGCCAACGCAGCGAAGACGGTGCCAGGCGGGGGATATACCGAGGGCGGTGCAGGCGCTGAGACACCGCGGCCGACGAGCCCGCTCGAGACATGCGTGCGCAAGGCCAATCTCGGAGAATATTGCGTCAGCTCCGTCTTGCCGTCGTCCGGTGTTAACGCGTCGGATTATGGTCCGCGGGCCTTGTTCGATGGCTCGGATCGTACGGGCTGGGCGGAAGGCGTGTCCGGCTCGGGCGAAGGCGAGTGGGTTGTAATTGCGTTCGAGCAACCGACGAAAATCTCGGGACTGTTCCTCAAGAACGGGTTTGCCAAATCGCGGCGGTTGTTCAAGCGGAACGGGGCTTTGCGCTCCGTTGACATCCGGCTTTCAAACGGCGCGACGTTCCGGCGGAAGGTGGCCAACCACACGCGCTTCCAGTGGCTGCGATTTGACCCATCGGAGGTGACGTGGGTCCAGATGCGGATCGGTGCGGTGCGCAAAGGCACGCGGCACGCCGACACCGTCATCAATGAGTTGCGCCCTATCCTGCAGTAAGACGGAGCTGTCTCTTGCTTGGCCTTCGAAGGGCGATTGCAGGACGTGGTGGGCTCTCTTAGATACGTGTCGCCATTGGGGCGCCTTGCCCCGTCACACGCTCTCTGAGATCGCCCGATGCTTCGCGACCGTCTTGCCCGCCTGATTACGCATCCATGGTTTGAACCAGCCATCCTCGGGCTGATCGTGCTGAACGCCGTGACCCTCGGGTTGGAGACCAGCCCGAGGGTTATGGGGGCTATTGGAGGTTTTCTCGGTGCGCTCGATTCGCTGATCCTCGCGATTTTCGTGTTTGAGCTTGCCGCGCGTCTGATCGTCGATCCGAAAGGGTTCTGGCGGGACCCTTGGCGGATCTTCGACTTCGTGGTCGTCGCCATCGCGCTGATGCCGGCGACAGGTGCCTTCTCGGTCCTGCGGGCGTTTCGCATCCTGCGTGTCTTGCGGTTGATCTCATCGGTTGAGGCCATGCGACGTGTTGTGACCGGGCTGCTCTCGGCGCTGCCAGGCATGGGGTCGATCGTCTTTCTGCTCGGCATCATCTTCTATGTCTTCGCGGTGATTTCCACGAAGCTGTTCGGCGAAACGTTTCCGGAGTGGTTCGGCACGATTGGCGCGTCGTCCTACACGCTCTTCCAGATCATGACGCTGGAGAGCTGGTCGATGGGGATCGTGCGGCCTGTGATGGAGCAGTACCCGTATGCGTGGATGCTGTTTGTGCCGTTCATCGTGGCGACGGCCTTTACCGTGCTCAACCTCTTCATCGGCGTGATCGTGGATGCGATGCAGTCCGAGCATGAGGCGGAGGCGCATGCGGAGCGTGACGCAATGATGGAAGAGAGCCGGATGATCCTCACTGAGGTGCGGGCCTTGCGGGCCGAGGTGGCCGAGCTGCGCGGGAAGTGAGGTAGGGGGCCTCAGCCGCGCTCGTCCTTGGAGGAGGCCATGACGATGTATGATGTGCTCGGTACCGTCGAAGGCGTCAACGCGATCACATCATACATCGTCATGG
>JBCAXC010000427.1:0-2551 GCA_038534255.1 Pseudomonadota bacterium | reverse complement strand
CCGCTGCTTACGCGCCTCGGCGGCGCAAAATGGCGACCACCGACCCGATTCTCCGTCGCCGCCGGTTTCGAGATCGCGAGAAAGAAGGTTGACCGACGCGAGTTCCTTCGTGGCTGGCTTGAGGACGGCCCGAACGGCCTGGTCGCGCAAAAATTCCCGCGGGATGGCTCAGGGCTGATCTCATCCCTGCGGGCCGCAACCGGCTTCATCGAATTGCCGGAAAGCGTCTCGGAAGTGTCCCCCGGCACGCTGGTCAATTTCATTCCCCTCACCGAGTTCGGCGTGCGCTGACACGTCAGCACCTTCGGCGACGGACCTGATCCCCGCTGATGCGTCCTGCGAACGCCCCATTCTGGCGCCCAAAAGGCCACAAAACCGGTCTAGCTCACCCTCAAAGCATGAAGTCAGGCCGCGTCATCGCCCGCCGCGTCGGGTGGTACAGGGCCTGCGGGCGCAGGGCTGCACACTATGCTGTCGGTATTTCGGGTATTCGTCATCTCGCTGGAGTGGGTGCTCGCCATTCCCTATCGGGTGTTTCGCTTCGTCTCGCAGACAATCGTCTTCAACCCGCGGCTGGGCCCACTCCGCCACCTCGCCACGCTTGCAATCCTCTACGTGGTCGCCGCGGTCCTGCTGGTCTACGTCGTCGCGCCCGCGCGAGGCATCTACGGAGAATATTGGCTGGCATCGAAGATCCATTACGACAGCCAGCGCTGGCTCGCGACGGCCATTTATGACCGCAAGGATCGCTTCATCGGCACATTCGATGCGCGGCTCGACAGCAAGCAGGACGTTAACTACACGGGCGTGCCGATCGAGATCGCAGGCACCAGTTACGTCGCCAATCCGGATCATAAATCGATCCCCGTCCGGCGCACGCCGACCCAGTTCTGGAAATGCCTCGTCTATCACGAGGATCGCTATCTCGGCACGATCTGGAACCCGTTCGGCATCGATCTCTGGGGCGTCTTGAAAATCCCGCTCTCGACGGTTCAACGCTCGGTACGCGGCGGCGGCATTCGCTTCGGCGTCGGCGGTTCCACTCTGCCGATGCAGCTCGCGCGCATTGTGTACAAGACACCGCCCCGTCGCGGCGAAAGCTCGCTCGACAAGATCCGCCGCAAATTGCGCGAGTGGTGGCTGGCGCCCGTCATCTATCGCACGCTGACGCGCGGTGGGGATATCGAGCCCTTCCGGCAGTGGACCGCAAACCACCTCTGGCTCGGCCAGCGCACCGGCGGCACCGATCTCCACGGCGTCGAGGTGACGGCGCGCGTGGTCTTCGGAAAGACTGCCGACCAGCTGTCTGTCGCTGAGCAGTTCGTCCTTGCATCCGCCGTCAATAAACCGATCATTCTCCTCGACGGCAGCAAGCGCCTCAACGCCGTCCGGTTGGATCGCTGGCGCTACATCGTCGAGGTCCGCGCCCGCAAATGCGCAACGGAACTGCTCGCCGACGAAGAAAAGAAAAAGGCGATCCTGTTCGAGCTGACCAACATTGCAGGCGGACCGCCGGACCCGCAGATCGCACCACAGATCGATGCGGCCGTTGAAGCCGCAGCGCCGCGTTTCGCCCGTCAGGCGCGCGCAAATCCGGCACTGCGCGCCAACGTCCTGATCCCCGCAGCCCGCTATGGCGCACGCGAGGAGATGAAGCAGGATTTCGGCTTCGAGTGGCGCAACTATGTGCGCGGCGTGACCCTCACACTTGATGCCGCCCGCAACCGTGGCTTCCGCGAAAACGTGAAAGCGCGCCTTGCGCGCGTACAAAAAGACCACCAGGCACGCATCGACGGAGAGTATTCGCTCGATATCGCTTCGATGCAGCAGCCGGACGCGGCGGTGCGGCGTGTGCCGGACATTGTCGTCGCTGCGGCCAACGCGAAGGGCGAAATCGTCCGCTATTTCGAGGCGAAGGACACCGCCGCCTATTTTGGCTCCGCCTATGCGCGCGACCGCGAAACCGGCCGCTATGATGATCGACGAGAGACACGCGCGATCGCCTCGGTCGGCAAGATGCTGGCAGCCGTCGCAATCGCGAACCGGACCGAGGACAACCTGGCCTCGCGCTATCTCGATCGCCAGGCCCCGCCGCGCGGGCTCGAGTCCTGCAAGCGTGGCGGCAAGCTGCGTCAATCGCGTACGGCGCAGGTCGTCTTCGCCTGCTCGCTGTCGCATCCACTCGAGTTGCGTCTCGCCCGCCTTGGCCAGCGCCGGTTGCGCGGGTTAATCGACGGCTTCGGTTTCAACATGCCGCCGGCCGCTGATCCAAGCGAGGCGACACCACCATCAACGGCGATCGTCCGCGGTTTCGTGACCGGCAGCCCCCGGCGCGTTCATCACATGGCTGGCGTGATCCTGAACGCGTTGACCGGCAAGGGCGCCGAACCGCTGCGCGAACCGAGCCTTGTGGCGCGCCTCGACGAGGCTGATGCGGGCAACATCGGGCGGGAGGCGGACATGGACATCACGCTTGCGACCGCGGAAGGCGCGATCGTGCCGGATACTGTCATCCGCAAGAACGCACGCCGCCGCGTACGTGACTTTCTCT
>JBCAXC010000426.1:0-2574 GCA_038534255.1 Pseudomonadota bacterium | reverse complement strand
ATCAGGCGTATCGCAGTATTCTGGATACGCTTGATCCAGCTCTCCCTTGCGTGCCAACAACTGAACGATGCCGCGACGTGCAATATGCTCCACGTCGTCTACAATCTTCGCATCTTGCAGCATGGTGACGACGGCGCGAAAAGTGGCAAGCGCCCGATCGTTGTTGTTCGAAGCACTGAGTACGGAGGCTTGTCGCGTCAACCAGAAGGCTCGCCGGCGGACGTCCATGATTGGAACGGATGCGAGTGCCTGTGCGGCTGTGCGACCAGGACCAGCGATGTCGCCAGAGTGAAACTGCTTGTTCCAGAGCGCAATCTGGGACTGATGTTGCGTTTGTGGATTCCACTGTGCGGCAGCACTGCCAGAACACAACAGTACGAGCACGACACCCAACCGCAAACACAACTGCCTCATCTTGGGCCCCCTCAGACTTTGTCCCTCTTTGGCAAACTTACCTCTTGGTTGACGGAGAGGCCAACCCGCTGAGTCGACGGAGGGCCAAGACCGTTCCGTGACTAGCAACGAAGAGCAGTGACATCGACATACCTGGAAATCGTTGGGTGAGGAGCACTGAAGGAGTCGTGCGCGTACATTCCTGCGGAATCTTACCCGTGAGGCTGTGACGCTGGTCGATCAACGTCAAAGATGGCGTCGGACGGGAGCGGTTACGCTCATTGTCCCACGCCAGAACCAACCGGACGGCGCTGAATCATCCGTCCGGGATACACGCTGCGCTGCGAGACGGCTTCATTGCGAAGTTCCTGCACGACGTTGCAACGCGAACAGCGATTGCGAACCCCATTCGTTGGAGACCGAAACCTGCTCCGCCTCCATGCCTTCTGCACAAGTGCACCTGGGAGATGCAAGAAGTTCCCCAGAACTAGTGTGGTGCCCCTCCCCGGATTCGAACCGGGAAAACTCTCGGTCCTGAACCGAGCGACTTTACCAATTTGCCCAGAGGGGCGGGCCAGAACACATGGCGGATGGTGCAGGGATCGAACCTGCGAGACGCGTTCGCGCCCTACCGGTTAGCAACCGGCTGCATTACCACTCTGCCAACCATCCGTGATGGGTGAGACAGCAGTCCGCCTCACCCTTTGACGTTTACGACCTGACGCAGCGTATGCACCACCTCGATCAAGTCCTCCTGCGCCGCGATAACGGAGGATATATCCTTGTACGCCGCCGGACTCTCGTCGATGACCGCCTTGTCCTTCCGGCACTCGATGCCTTTGGTGGCCGCACGATGGTCCTTGAGCGTAATCGTCCGCTTGGCTTCTGACCGTGACATGGCGCGACCGGCGCCATGCGAGCACGAACAGAAACTCTCCGTGTTCCCACGTCCGCGCACGATGAACGACCCGGTACCCATCGACCCGGGGATGATGCCAAGATCGCCGGCACGCGCCCGTACGGCACCTTTCCGTGCGACCCAGACATCGGCTCCGAAGTGATGTTCCATCACCGCGTAGTTGTGATGACAGTTCACCGCCATGTCGCCGATCTGGAACCGCGGCAGATGCTTGCGCAGCACACGCAGAACGGCATCCATCATCGCCTGCCGGTTTTCCCAGGCGTAGTCCTGAGCCCAGTTCAGCGCCTCGACGTAGTCATCGAAATGCTCCGTGCCTTCGCTCAAGTACGCCAGATTCTCGTCCGGCAGATTGGACATGTGTCGCTGCATGTCATTCTTCGCGAGACGGATGAAGTACTGGCCGATGTTGTTCCCGGGTCCGCGCGAACCGGAATGCAACATCACCCAGATGTCGTCGTTCTCATCCAGACACACCTCGATGAAGTGATTGCCGGTTCCAAGTGAACCAAGCTGATGTGCCGGCACCTTGTGCGAGATTCTCGGATGCTTCTGGACGATCAGGCGATAGCGATCCTCAAGCTCACGCCAACGTGCGCCAACTGAGTTCGGCACAATTTCCCAACCACCTTTCTTCGCCCGTCCGCGCGTGGAAACAAAACCATGGGGAACCGCCCGTTCGATGTCCGAGCGGATTGCGGCGAGATTGTCCGGCAGGTCATTCGCCGTCGCAGTCAGCTTCCACGCCATCATGCCACAGCCGATATCGACACCGACCGCAGCGGGGATGATGGCGCGACGTGTTGGTATGACGGAGCCAACCGTTGCTCCGATCCCGTAATGACAATCTGGCATTGCCGCCACGTGCTTGTGGATGATCGGCAGACGCGCGACGTTTTCCAACTGTGCAATCGCGGCGTCTTCGATCTGCACGTTGCGGGTCCACATCTTGATCGGCATGCCATTCGCGACGGTGCGCTGTTCATACCCGTTCATTGTTATCTCCATCGTGACCGGCGCACGACCGCATCACGTGTTCTGGCGGAAGGGGAGGGGAGTCGAACCCCCAAGGCCCTATCTCTAGCGCTCACACGGTTTTCAAAACCGGCTCCGTCGCCACATCGGATTGCCCTTCCTGTTTCCTTCTATCTGGCGCCTCCTACCGGATTCGAACCGGTGACCTTCGCGCAGACAACGCGCTGCTCTCGCCGCTGAGCTAAGGAGGCTAAAGTGTCGTTGCATGACGGCGTTTACCCTCAGCA
>JBCAXC010000425.1:0-2578 GCA_038534255.1 Pseudomonadota bacterium | reverse complement strand
GCGAAAGATCAAGCGATGGGTATGCAGCGCGAAGGCTGTCGCCGAACCGGGGTCGCAACGTGAGCCTCGCGGAATCGGTAGGGACGTCACCGACCAAAAGCATAGCGATCGTCGACGCGCTCGATGGCCTTGCCGCCATTCATGGTCCCGATCGTGCGGCAGTCGTGTGGACACGCAGCCCGCTCCAGAGCTTTCAGGACTGGCTTGATGCGCTCGATCCTGTCTGCCTGCCTCGCGCCAGCATGGTCCTCCATCCACTGAGCGTGCGCGATGCCGTCGCGCAATGTTGCGCATTGGCCGGTACGCCTGACGACCCGCACCGCGCTCTCCTCGTCGACGACATCGCGGCGCTCGCGTGCGTCTTCGCCGAGATCGCATCAGCATCCTACATCCAGCTGCGCCTCGACGTCCTCGGCGCCACCGCGCACCACGCGCTCAATGCGGACACCGACGGTCTGCGACTTGCCTGCACCTATCGCGGCCGTGGCACGCAGTGCAGCATCGCCGACCCCGCCGCCCGGCGCCGTCGCGTGTTCACTGTGCCAACGGGTGCGCCGATGGTGTCGCGCGGACCATCATGTTCGGACGGGGATGAGTCGACCCTGCAGCATCACGCACAACCGGGCACCGACACGGACGACACCCGACTTCTTTTAACGCTCGACCCCGTTGAACCCACCAACGATGCACCAAAACCGGTCTTGCACTGAGCCATCCACAAGGAGGAAATTCAAACATGAAAACACGCGCCGCAATCGCCTGGGAACCCAACCGTCCCCTTGAGATCGAAGAGATTGATCTGGAAGGCCCGAAGGACGGCGAGGTGCTGGTCCGGATCGTGACGACCAGCCTCTGCCACACCGACGTCTTCACGCTGTCCGGTGAAGACCCGGAGGGCTTGTTTCCGTGCATCCTCGGGCATGAGGCGTGCGGCGTCGTCGAAGAGGTCGGCAAGGGCGTAACGTCGGTCGCGCCCGGCGATCACGTCATCCCGCTCTACGTGCCGGAAGACCCGGACTGCCCGTACATCAAGTCGGGGAAAACAAATCTCTGCCAGACCATTCGCAAGACGCAGGGTGCCGGCGTGATGCCGGACGGCACGTCGCGGTTCTCCTACAAGGGCAAGCAGATCCTCCACTACATGGGGACGAGCACCTTCAGCGAATACACCGTGCTGCCCGAGATCTCGGTGGCAAAAATCTCGAAAGACGCGCCGCTCTCAAAGGCGTCCGTCATGGGGTGTGCTGTTCCAACCGGAATTGGCGCCGTGCGCAACACCGCGAAAGTCGAGCAGGGTGCGACCGTCGCTGTCTTCGGGCTCGGCGCTGTCGGCATGGCGGTCATCCAGGGCGCGGTCTTGAACGGCGCATCGCGCATCATCGGGATCGACATCAACGAAACGAAATTCCCGCTCGCCATGGCGCTCGGCGCCACCGAGTGCGTCAACCCGAAGAAACACTCCGAGCCGATCCAGGACGTTCTTGTGGAGATGACCAACGGCGGGCTCGACTACACGTTCGAAGCTGTTGGCAATGTCGACCTGATGCGGGCCGCACTGGAATCCTGCCACAAGGGCTGGGGCGAGTGCACCGTGATTGGCGTGGCTGGCGCCGGCCAGGAGATCGCAACGCGCCCGTTCCAGCTCGTGACCGGACGGGTCTGGCGCGGCACCGCGTTCGGCGGTGTGCGCGGTCGCAGCGAACTCCCGGGCATGGTCGATGAATGGCTCAAGGGCGAGTTCGACATCGATCCCTATATCACGCACCACATGAAACACGACCAGATCAACACGGCCTTCGACCTGCTGAAGTCCGGCGAGTCGATCCGCTCTGTCGTTCACTTCCGCGAAGGCGACACCATGACCGTCAATTCACTCCCCGGCCAGATCGTCCCCGCCTGATCGCAGAGCCACGTGCGTTGGTACCATCGGCGCACGTGGCTTCCCCCACGACCCACCCCTCACCCGTCCATCCGATCCACGACCGTGATGCCGACGGACTGTCCGGTGTCCATGTCGCCGAGTGCGGCGCCGACGCCGGAGAGCGAAATTGTGCGGGAGACGAGGGCGTCGGGATCGAAACGTCCGGCCTCGATCAGCGCAAGCAGCGGGGCAAACCCGGTCGCGTTCAGTCCGCGCATCCCATGCAGGGTCAGCTGCCGCGCGTAAACGAGATCGAGAAGTGGCAGCGCGACGGTCGCATCTGTACCGACCGGCATCCCGACCTGCACATGCCGTCCGAGTTTGCGCAGCGAGCGCAGGGAGTTTTCGAACGTCGCGGCAATTCCGAGCCCGTCGATTGACACGTCCGCGCCGCCATCGGTCATCTCACGGACCGCTTCGCCGACGTCCGCTACGTCGCCAACATTCAACACCGCATTCGCACCAAGCCGCGTGGCCATCGCAAGCGCATCCGCATTGACATCGACCGCCAGCACACGCGCGCCAAGCGCCGCCCCAAGCGTGATCGCCGACTGCCCGAACCCGCCGGCACCGTGCACGACGAGCCACTCCCCGGGTTGCAGTGCGGCACGGTCGGTAAGCGCGCGCCATGCTGTCGTGACGCGGCAGCCCATCCCC
>JBCAXC010000424.1:0-2588 GCA_038534255.1 Pseudomonadota bacterium | reverse complement strand
CGAGGCGGAAGCCAAACCCGTGCACGGTTTCGATGACGGTTGCGCATCCGGCAGCCAGAAATTTGGCTCTGACGTTGCGGACGTGACTGTCAATCGTGCGATCGGAGACATGGACATTCGCTGGGTACGCCGCCGTCATCAGCTGATCGCGCGTAAACGTCTGCCGCGGCCGCGCGAGCAATGTTCGCACAAGATCGAACTCCAAAGCCGTCAGCGTGAGGCACGTCTCGCCAAACCGGGCCGAGCGATGCGTGGCGTCGAGCGTGAGAGCACCATGCGAGAACACCTCATTGTCCTTGGCTCCAAGATCAACTCGCCCGTCCACGGAACCACGTCGACGCTTCAGGATCACCGCAACGCGCGCCACGACCTCTCGTGGACTGAAGGGTTTCGTCACATAATCATCACCGCCAACTTCAAGGCCGACGATCCGGTCGATCTCATCATCCCGCGCGGAGAGAAAGAGAATCGGGACGTCCGACGTTTTGCGCAGCGTTCGGCAGACGTCGAGACCATCCAGCTCGGGAAGACCCACATCCAGAACCACCAGGTCCGGTGTGTGATCCCGCACCATGTCAAGTGCAGCCCGTCCGGTGTCGGCGACCAGACAGGTGTGGCCCGCCTTTTCCATCGCGAAGCAGAGCACATCACGGATATGAGGATCATCATCGACAATCAGGATGACAGACACGGCGCACTCATGGGTCTGCGATCTGGAAGCGGGCGACGCACACGCATCGACCGCTCCATGTTTAATGCAAGGATCGGGGCGCTTCAGAGACAGTGCGGACATGTAGGCTCCTTTCCGTCGATACCATCGGCTGCGGAACTCAAATTGCTGCGCGTACGGCGGCTGTCAGGTCGCGCCACCGCATCGCTGTAGCAAACGGGCGAGGCGACAAGCCACCATCCGTCACGGCAGAGCCGATCCGGCACCCCGCATGCTGCGAGAACGGCAATCGATGTGTTGGATCGGATCCGCATGACGCGAAGGATGGCAGCACGTCGTGCAGGCGCCGACGAGAAATGCGGGGGAGTTGTGCAGGTGCGTGTGCAGATAGCGTGCAGGGCCAGAACCGGTGCAGGGGCCACAGTCGAAAAAAGGGTCGCCCGGCGGAAATACCGGACGACCCTTGCAGTGCTTCGAATGTGCTGCCGGTTCATCGCGTGACCGGCGCCAGATCGACGACAGGCTGATCAGCAGCGACCAACCCGCTCGCGGTTCAACCGATCGCCCGTCAGGGCATCGATCGTGATCCGGATCTTCCGACCGCGACGACAGCCCTCAACATACATGACGAGGTCTTTCATCCCGCGATCAGCGTACCGGTCAGTGACCTGCTCAAGCCGCGGCGATACGCACGGTCCACGATCTTTCTCGTCGATCACTTCGCCATACTGCGTCCACTGCGTCAGCATCCGCTTCCGCTCCCGGCAGGACTCGGTCTGATAGTTCGTACCCGGAATCGTGTTGAACTTGACCTTGCGATAGCCGTTCTCACGCATCGTGACGAGCAGCTGTGCTCGGGTCAACGGCGGTCGGCAGCGGCCAATGTTGTACTCCTGAAGGATCCTGCCGAACCGCCCGATAGTCAGCTCCACGCGGCGCTGCTCGCGACAGGCTTCCGCGACAAAACGTGGAGGGCGGCTGTCGATCACTTCAATGCGGTCAAGACCACGATCCGTTAGCGACTTTTTAAGCGTCGCAGCCGTCAACGGCGGGGCACACCGTCCGATACGCTCACGGTTCCGGACCCGCCCGGTACGATTGATCGTCAGCTGGAACTTGCGATTGTTCTTGCAAGCTTCAGCGACGTAACGTGGCAACTGACGATCCGTGAAGCGGATGCGGTTGAAACCGTCTTCCCGCAGTTTTGCCCGGACGTCATCCGGCGTCAGCGCCTTGCGGCAGCTCCCGAGTTCACGACGTCCGGTCACTTCACCAAACTTGTTGATCCGCAAACGAATGCGCTCCCCGTCGCGACAGGCGATCGCAATGTACGGAATATCGCCCTGTTCGGTGATGTTGATCCGCCGATAGCCCTCATCCTGCAACTGCTTCTCTGCTTCGGCGAGCGTGATAACCTGCTTGCAGGTTCCGATACGCCCGGTGCCGCGTTCACCACCGCGATTGGTCAGGCGCAGCTCGAAGCGAACGCCGTCCTTGCACGCCTCAGCCGTCACGCGCGTGAAGGAGCGCTTCGTGATTTCGATTTCCGTATAGCCGCGATCACGCAGGATGCGGCGGATGCGCTGATCAGATGGGCCAAGCTGGATATTAAACTGTGCGGGCAGAACTTTCGCGGTTCCGCTCCCCTTCAGCGATGCACCTGCCTGCGTAAAAGCAGGCGCCGCATACGCAGAAGTTGCGGCAACGGCCATGCCCATCCCAAGCGCACCGACGATGATTGATCGTATCACGTGCCAATTCCTCCCTCGAGTGTTGTGCGGATCTTGTTGCGTATCGATCCGTAAGCGTCGCGAGCGGTTATAGGCCAGATGTGACAAAATTAGAACGTGGTAAAAACAACGGTGGCAGATGGTGCGGAACGGGCTCTCGACAGTCGAAACACTTTTGCGTTTGCGCA
>JBCAXC010000423.1:0-2590 GCA_038534255.1 Pseudomonadota bacterium | reverse complement strand
GCCCCAGTTGTAGTCCGCCGTCAGGTGATAGGCGACGCGGTCCTTGCCGTAGTTCTTGGCAAGCACAGGCGCGAGCGCGGCACCGGACATGTAGGAGTTGAAGAAGTGGCGGAAGCCGTTGGCCTTCTTGTCCTTGCCCGTCGTGTCGTTGGAGTGGGTCAGGCCGGCCATGAAGATGATGCCGGCTTCCTGACAGAGTGCCTGCACGGCCACCGCCACACCGGAAGACGAGCCACCCGTGATCATCACGGCGCCGTCCTTCTCGATCATCGAGCGGGCCGACGCGCGTGCGGCGTCAGACTTCGTCTGCGTGTCACCGGTAACGAAGGCGACCTTCTTGCCGAGAATGCCTGTGCCTTTCAGCGCCTTTGACGAGAACGTGCCCATCATGCCGCCGTCGCCGCCACCATTGAGGTGTTCGACGGCTAGCTGATACGCGCGCAGTTCATCCGCGCCTTCGTCTGCATACGGGCCGGATTGCGGCACGTTGAAACCAAGCGTGACGGTGTCACCAGTTGGGGCATTGCGATAACCGGCGTGGTTTCCTGCGAAAGCAGCGCCGGTGAAGAAATACGGCGTCGCCAGCGTGGTTGCTGCGGCGGCACCGGTTTTGATCACCCCACGACGTGTGGGGTTCTTGCGATCGGTCATCCGAGATCCTCCCAAGGATTATTTTGATCAGTCGCACAATCGACAGGCCTTTGGACGGCGCGCCGTTTTGACACATTAGGACACGGCTTTTACATCCGGCAATCATGCTTTCGGTGTAGACGGGATTATGACGCACGGCGCTTCGTACCCCACACTCGCCGGACCGCCCCTCCTGCGCCGGATCTCGATCCATGTCCTCAACCAAACCTGAGCGCTGGTCCGACCCGGCGAACAAGATCTTTTCGCATCAGGTCGGATTTACGGCGCCGCCGCACGACTTTGATGCCGCGCCGACAGACTTTCTGCGGATGGCGCCGGCCCATGTCGGTGTGCACGGACGGATGCTGCACCTGCGTGGCTATGAGCATGAACTGAAGCAGCGGAAGGACAATTTCGCGCTGCTTGAGGAATTCGTCGAGTGCATGGCGAACAATGGTGCTGACGTCTGTGGCCAGGTCGGCACCAACTGGGTGCATGCCTCCGGCACGTCACCCGACGAGATCCGGGCGATCTGCGATCGCATCGGTGAGACGTACGACACGCCGTTCCACATGGCTGGGATGAGCGTTGTCGAGGGGTTGAGGGCGATCGGCGCCGAACGGATTGCGCTCAACTCGGTCTACTATTGGCCGGACTGGCGGGATGGCTTTGCGCGTTTTCTGCGCGAAGCGGGTTTCGACCTCGCCTACGTTGGCAACTTTGTCGATCAGGGGCTTTATGACACGCAGGACGAGGTCAACGCGAAGACGTGGATTTTTCCGCATACGGATGCCGTGCGATCCTTCGAGGTGATGATGGAGCGTGCGGGTGACGTCGATGCCTTCGTTGTCAACGGGATGCCGAATTTTCGGCGCGCCGACGGACTGACAGAGCGCATGGTCTCGCGTGAGGTCGAGCTTGAGAGTTTGACCGGCAAGCCGATCATCTCATCCGACAGCGCGCTGTACTGGAATATCTTCCGCACGCTCGGTGTGTCGCCGACAGGGGAGCGAGGCACACTGCTAATGAGCCTGAACGGTTCATGATGTGCCTCGCGCAAGGAGCAAAAATATGATGACACGGCTGATCAATGCAGACGATGCCGCAGCGTCGTTCGGCGGATATCCCCAAGCGCTGGAGGTGAGCGGCACAACCCGTCGGCTCTATGTGAGCGGTCAAGTTCCGGTCAGCGCATCCGGAAGCGTCCCAGAGACGTTCGCCGCGCAAGCTGAACTGACCTGGCGAAACGTGCTCGCACAAGTGCGTGCAGCTGGCATGGAAAAGGAAAATATCGTCAAGGCGAACATTTTCCTGGCAGACCGCAAGTACGCGTTGGAAAACCGAGAGGCGCGGCTGCGCGTGCTTGGCGATTTTTGTCCTGCTCTCTCGGTCGTCATCGCTGATATTTTCGACGAAGCGTGGTTGCTCGAGATCGAAGCGATCGCAGAGGCTTAGCGCCCACCCCGTATCATCAGCACAAAGATCGTTTCATGAACAAGATACTCGTGCTCTGGGCGACGCCGCGCTCAACCTCCACCGCGTTTGAATGGATGATGCGTCAGCGTGGCGACATGACCTGCTTTCACGAGCCGTTCGGTGAATGGTGGTATTCCGGCGATGATGCGCCGTGGCCGCGATTGACGTGTGACAGTGCGCGCAAACCCGGTCTCACGTTCGATATGGTGTGGCAGCGGCTGCGCGATGCCGCTGCGGCAGGCCCGGTGTTCTCGAAAGACTTTCCGCACTATGTCGAGCGCTACTGGGATGATCAATTTCTCTCCCATTTTACGCACTCATTTTTGATCCGCGATGCCGCGAAGGTCTGCACGAGCGTGCAAAAGCGCTGGCCTGATGTGCACTTCAAAGAACTTGCCTTTCCTGAACAGCGGCAACTCTTCGACCGGTTGTGCGATCGCGATGGCGTGGCGCCGCCGGTGATCGATTCAGATGATCTTCTGGC
>JBCAXC010000422.1:0-2597 GCA_038534255.1 Pseudomonadota bacterium | reverse complement strand
AGATCCCGCCACGCATCATCCGCAGCGCGCGCCGAAACTTGCCGCGGCCAAGCTCCTTGTATGGCGCAATGCTGGCGGGATCTACGGCGATGAGCAGAGCCGGACACAGACGTACTACATCGTTTCGCGAGACAATGCGGACGGCGCGTTGCGCCTGCGGAAAGACCGCGTTCACGTCGAGTGGCCAGGCTACAGCGCCGACCCGTCACGTATCGCTGCGGAGGCAAAAGCGCGCGACATGATCGAGGCGATGGGAGGCACGTTCCAGTCGAACCCGTTTGCGCTCAGAGCTTTCGGCGGCAATCGCGTCATTGCACATCCGCTCGGTGGTGCCGGCATGGGGGCTGCTGCGTCAGACGGCGTGACGGCGCATGACGGGCGGGTTTTCGATCCCTCTGCCGGCGATGCCGCGGTGCACGATGGGCTTTATGTCACGGACGCTGCCGCTATCCCCGGCTCCGTCGGCGTCAGCCCGCTGCTCACGATCTCAGGCCTCGCCGAGCGCGCGATGATGCTGCTCGCTGAGCGGGAAGGGCGGGCGCTGGATGTCGAGGCGGTGCCTGCCGGGCGGCCGCTCCGGGATGCGGCGATGTGAGGGGGCTCGATGCCGGGACTTGTCGCCAGATTGGCAGTATCGGGCCGTTTTCTTGGGACAGTGGACACAGCTTTCGTAAACATTGGTCGAAATGTTCTCAGACTGACACGACGGTTCCAATCTCCGACAGATCGTCTGGCTGTCGCAAATCCCATAGGTTGACCAAGACACCTACCAACCGGTCCTGCCGAGCAGAAAGCTCAGTTGGTGTCCAATCATCCAACTCTCGCACCTCTGCCGTGAGGACAAAAGGTGTTACTCCATCTCTGGCAAAATAGTTGTGCTTCTTTTCCCGGAACGCCAAGCGACCTGCCTGCGAATTCTTCCGTCGGCTGAGCAAAACCAAATTGCCTAACCGATGCACCCATTCACTGCGGTAAACCGGATCAGGGAATGCATCGTGCCAAGGACTACTATCGCTAACACTCTGCGGGAGTACATGCTCGACGGTGATCATTGAATGATCATACTCCGCCCCCGCCTCAGACAAGGCTTCGTCAATTCGAAGGAGCAAGAGCTTCCGAACTCTGGCGTTCTTGTAAACAGGCCCGTGCAAGAAACTCAACACATCCGTAATTTCGTCAGATGAGAGCTCAAGCGAGGTGATAGCTCTAGGGTCGGCCTGATCATGCAACTCTTCCACAATCTTGGCGTAACGTGCGATACGCCAATTCACATGTGTACGCAGAAGGAAGAAGGCATAAGACAAACGCTCCAACCGTCTCAAGAATGCCAATAGAAGATCACTTCTCTTTGCAAAACGCACGACAGCCAGCAACGCTGCACTTTGCCAATCTGAGAAATCCAGTCGGCCTAACTGCTTAAGGCAGTGATTGATCTGTTGCGCATGCTTTTCCGATCTGTAGCTCGCCTCAACAACACTCAAATATGCCTCACCCATGGGAACTAGAAAGTCATCAATGAAACGCTTGGGAGCGATTGCGCGGAGCACATTTCTGCGAAACGCCTGCTCGAGAGAGGTTCGACGTTTCTGCCTATGAAAGATGAAGTCGATGTGACCGAACAGTTCCCGAAATCTTTCTCTCCCAAGACCTTCCTCGATCAATTCCCAATGTGCATTGTAGTCTTCTCGATCTTCCCCTTCGATCGCGCCAACCACCTCAGCTTTCAGCACGTCAGTCGGTGAGAGATCAAGACCACGATCATTCATCACCGCGAAGACGCGATACGCCGACTCGTAGTCAGTTGCCTGAACCACAACCAAGAACGTGTTCGCAACAACGTATTTTGTTAGATCAAACCTTTCAGCTTCTGACAAAGCGATCAATTCATCACGGAGGTACTTCGCATTGGTAACGATAGAGCAATGACTGTCAGACTCAAAAATTTCAGCGTCTGGAAGATTATTTGTCGCTCCTTGTTTCTGGATATACTTTTCAAATACGCCGGCGTCTTGTTCTCTAAGTTGAACACGCTGGGAATCTCTAATATCCTCAAACTCGTTACCACTCTGCGTAACATACTTATGAATTGAGCTGGATTGCTCGGGCGTTGCCAAATCACGCAGCACAGAAAGTAAAATTGTCAAAGTTGCAATTCGTTGTTGTCCATCGACAATATCTGCTTGCGGAATGCCGTCGCGCTTTATTACGACGATCGAGCCAAGGAAATACGGTCCAACTCGCCCATGCTCACTTCGTAGCTGTTGCAGAAGATCCTCCAAGAGCTCTCCCGCATGTTCGGTTGTCCATGCGTACGATCTTTGGAAAGGTGGCACGGTGAAACGAAACTTTTCGCAGAACAAGTCGGCGATCGATCGTTCATAGGCTTTTATCGTGTTGGTAACCATTCCAACCTGACCTCGAAAGTTGTATTCACCCCATCCGCCGCACGAGCACACTGCCCACCGAGTATCCCGCGCCGAAGGAGCAGATCACGCCGAGGCTGCCGGGAGGTAAATCGTCGTTGAATTGCGAGAAGGCGATGATGGAGCCGGCGGAGGAGGTGTTGGCGTAGTCCTGCAGGATGTTGGGTTGTTCAC
>JBCAXC010000421.1:0-2600 GCA_038534255.1 Pseudomonadota bacterium | reverse complement strand
ATTTTTCCTGTCGAGATCAGCCTGCACCGGGAGCTACGCGTCGCTGCATGGAACGCTGCCGCGGGAACCCCGCCGGTGGCGCCGGACCATACAGCGAACCGGCGCACATACAAGAAATTGTGAAGCCGGCCGCGCCGCGTGATGCCCGCTGCCAAAGGCTCACGGACCCGACCTCAGTTGAGCGTGTCTGTCTTCCCAGCCAGTTGCGCGAGGGCTGCGAACGGATGGGCTGCGGCGCGCTCCTCTTCGCTCTCGGTGGAAATCTCGCCGAAGTCCGCGTCTGCTGCCCGGGGATGCGGGTCGATCGCGACAACAAGCGTCTCGTAGGCCAGTGCACCGATGTGCAGACGATCGTCTACAATCGGGAGCGGGTCCGGCGTGTCGTCGTCAACTTCTGCCTCGCGCCCGCGTTCTGCGTCCCAGCGCTCGATCTGACGAGGTGGCCAGAATTCCGCGGGTACCGTTTCTTCAATCGCGACGTCCATCCGCTCAAGCGTGACGACGCACGTCTGTTGCAGCGTGGCGTGCAGGGTCATTGTGCCCGACATGCGCCCGGTTTTGCCAGAGGCCGGTGCGATATCGACCGCGGCCTCGACACGCGAGATCGCGTCGACACCGATCAACTCGAGGGTTTTGGCGAGCGCGGGCAGGCTCTGCGGCGGTGCTGCAATCGTGCGTTGCAGGCCATCGCCAACCGTACCGACGCGGATTTGCCAGTCTTTGGCGTCGAAAGGCGCCGGAATGGCGTCGACGTCCAACACCGTGGCGAGCGGATCAAGGGCTTCACCATCGCTGTTTGCTGCATCGTTCATTGAGCGGGTCCCGCCTGTTTGACTTCGGCGCCGAACTGCGGCCCGGCGAGCGATGGGAACGTAATGCTGCCCGCACCTGTCACTGTCTCATCATCAATCTCGTCGAGATGCAGGACAGCCTGGCGGACATAGCCGGCGAGCGCGCGCACTTCGGTCTCTTCGGCGCGGCTCTCGTCTGCGTAGACATTGCGCGCGAGGGCGGTGCTCAACGCGCGATTGATCGCAGCACCGTCGGGCTCGCGCAACGCCTGGCCGTAAGCATTGAGCCGGCCGTAGAGGCCTTCGCTGGTCTTGCGCATCTTTTTCGGCACCGTGGTGTCGCCGACACCCATCTCACGCATCTCATCATCCATGTCGCGGAAGAAACGCTCGATCAGGTCGCGGCCAATCGTTTCCGTCGCGTTGGCTGTCCCGAGGCGCTCGAGGACCGCGAAAATGTGCACGCAGATCATCTCGAAGCGGCCCGCGACATCATCGGCCACGCCGAAGCTGGTAAAAAACTCCGGCTGGCGCGCTTGCGTCACAATCGCATCATAGAGACCATCCGCCGTGGCCTGACCGGATGTCTGTCGCTTGAGCCAGTTGAACATCGTGGACCCTTGTCAGCTTGCGAGCGCGAAAACACTTCTGGGGCTGCGGAGCGAAGGCATTTCGTTCCCGCATGCGGCGCGCTAGGTTCTGTGTGAGGTGATTCCCGGTGCGCGACACGCACGGGGGCAGCCTCCCATCGTCGCTTCAGTAGTTGGAAAGTCTGGACGCATGACGCAAGCCCTCGATGTGACGCGGAAGACGATGCGAAACGCGGCGCGCGGTTCTTCGGCTATGCGCGCGACGCGTTCTGCCCGATGCATCACGATTGGTCTCGCGATCGGTGCGGCGCTTGCCGGGTGTTCGCCGACGATCTCGAAACACGGCAATCTGCTCTCGCAATCCGACCTGCAGCAGGTTCAAACCGGTACAAGCAAAGAGCAGGTGAAAACCGCGCTTGGCTCGCCCGCGACCACGTCAACGGTCGGAGGCGACGCCTACTACTATATCTCGACGACACGTGAGCAGCGCGCCTTCATGAAGCCGAAGGTCACGGAACGCCGCGTTGTGGCTGTCTATTTCGACGAGTTCGGCACCGTGAACAACGTCGCGCGCTACGGGCTGAAGGACGGCAAGGTCTTCGACTACATCACCCGCGAAACGCCGACGCACGCGCGCGATCTCGGCGTCATTCAGAAGATTTTCCGCGGGATCGGAACGCCCAACACGCCGCCCGGGTCGCAGATCGGCAAGGGTCCGCCGGTCTAGTCCAGTCTGGCCGACGCGGCTTCAGGGCGACCCAGAGCATTCTGCCGCGACCGAATGGCACTCCTCTGATTTCACGCACGACACGGTCTGCGAACCGGCTATGCTGCACCGCAACATAAGCGATGCGGAGATCGGTCGGATGACAGATGTTGGACCCGGAACGGTGCCGGTCGACACCGATCTGCCGCGCGGCGCGCTTGCGTCAGAGGTGCCGAAAGAGCCAGGCGAGGCACCCGCGGCGCGCCTGCAGGATATGCCGGACTGGGGCTATCTGCTCCACGAGTTCCGCGAGATGTACCGAACCTCCAGCTCTGGAGGCAGCACGCGCATTGGCGGGCATCAGCGCAAGGTGCGCAGCGTCATCGCCAAGGTGACCGCGGCGAACCCGGCGATGCATTTTGACCCGCCGCATTTGCTGCCGGTGACCGCACATCTGAAACGCGCGCTCGACAATGGCCGCCTCGAGCCGACGGCACCGCTGATCCGTGCGGC
>JBCAXC010000420.1:0-2602 GCA_038534255.1 Pseudomonadota bacterium | reverse complement strand
GCCGCGCGGTTCGACCTGACGCGCTGCGAACGGCCCCATTCAGGATGACGTCAGGCCGCGACTGCAACCACAGATTCTGTCTCGCAAGCTCGCATCTGAAGCACGTCTAAAGGCTCATCGCCCACCACGGTCGGCTTCCGCGCGGCGATGATCGCGTTATCGCACATCCCGAGAGCGTCGCGGCAATCCTGCGAAAGCATGTCGGGTGAGCATGCGACCGCCCCGATAGTGTCAAACCAGAGCGCTTGCGTCACGGCCTGCACATCAACGGCATGCGCCGCCCGGTGCCAGACCACCACGGCGTCATCACCCAGCTTGTTCAGGCGCAGCGCGTTCAGAACACCGACGTCGTGCGCCGAGGCATTTACGAAAAGAACATCTGCCCGGGCGAGCGCGTGGCTCAGCGCCGACGACACCAGATCACCCGCGGAAACGCGCACGACGAGCATGCCAAATCTATCGCGCATGTGCTGCGACACCCCGGCCTCAAGCGCCTCATCCGCACCACAAAGCATGACGAGCGTCCGGCCACGCAACGACGTCGTATCTCCCCACGCAGCCAAAGTGCCACGCCGGATCAACTCGGATACGTGATCGATATCTGCACGCGCATCGCTGCTCGTGATGTCGGGAACAGGTGCAAGACCCGTCCGCTCTGCCGGCGTGAACGCCTCGCGTGTGTGAGACAGTGTCATGTTTTCCTCCTCGGTTAAGCAGCTTGTGCGAGAACATTGGCGACCGTCTCACCAATCGCCGCCGGCGTTGGCGCGATCGTGGTGCCGACCTCTCGCAAAATCTCGACTTTCTCGGTCGCGCTCTCTCCGAATGCGGAGATAATGGCGCCTGCATGCCCCATACGCTTGCCCTTCGGCGCACTGAGCCCGGCAACGTAGGCCACCACGGGTTTGCGCATGTGATCGCGAATGAACTCGGCGGCAGCAGCTTCCTGCGGTCCGCCGATCTCGCCGATCATGACCACGGCATGCGTTTCGGGGTCGGCCTCGAAAAGCTCCAGCACATCCCGGAAAGAACTCCCGTTGATCGGATCCCCGCCAATTCCGACGCTGGTGGAAACACCGATGCCCCGCTCTTTCATCTGCGCTGCGGCTTCGTAGCCAAGCGTGCCTGAACGCCCGACGACTCCGATGTTGCCGGGGAGATAAATATGATCTGGCATGATCCCCATGAGCGCTTTACCGGGCGAGATGACGCCCGCACAGTTCGGCCCGATCAACCGCATGCGCCGTTCGGAGCGATAACGCCGCATGTAGCGCTTCACGCCCATCATGTCCTGCGCCGGGATCCCATCGGTAATCGAAACGCAAAGTGCGGTCCCGGCATCCGCAGCCTCCATGATCGCGTCTGCCGCAAACGGCGGAGGGACCATCACCAGCGTCGCCGTTGCGCCGGTCGCCTCGACCGCCTCTTTCATCGTATCGAAAACCGGCACGCCTTCCGCCGTGTCTCCGCCACGTCCGGGCACGACACCGCCAACCACGTTCGTGCCGTAGGCCATCATCTCGCGCGTGTGGAACCCACCAATCCGCCCGGTAATGCCTTGCACCAGAACCTTCGTGCTGCGATCGATCAGAATGCTCACGATTTTCGCTCCCTATTCGGCCGCAGCCACGTTGACGGCCCGCGACATATCCTTCTGCCACGCCTCGACCGCACGCTCCGCCGCCTCGGCCAGCGTTGCAGCACGAATGATCGGCAGCCCGCTCTGCGCGAGAATTTTTCGTCCCTCTTCGACGTTGGTCCCCGCGAGGCGGACAATGACCGGCACGTCAACCTCAACGCTTTCGAGCGCCTTCACGACACCTTCCGCGACCCAGTCACACCGGTTGATGCCCGCGAAAATGTTGACGAGAATTGCCTGGACATTTTCATCCGAACGCACGAGCCGGAACGCCTTGGCCACCCGCTCTGGGGAGGCGCCGCCGCCAATATCGAGAAAATTCGCAGGTTCTCCGCCCGCAAGCTTGATCATGTCCATCGTCGCCATTGCGAGGCCTGCGCCGTTCACGATGCATCCGATGTTGCCCTCAAGGCCGACATAGCTCAGCCCGCGATCGGCGGCGCGCGTCTCCCGCGGGTCTTCCTGGCTCTTGTCGCGCAGCTCTGCGATCTCAGGACGCCGAAACAGCGCATTGTCGTCGAAACCCATCTTGGCATCGAGCGCGATCACGCTGCCATCGTCTGTCACGACAAGCGGATTAATCTCCACCATCGTCGCATCGAGTTCGCGAAAGGCTCGATAGGCGCCGCTGATTATTTTGACCGCATCGCGGACCTGCAAGCCTGTAATCCCGAGCGCAAACGCGATCTCACGCGCCTGAAAGTCTGGCAGACCCGCTGCCGGTTCAATCGTGGTGCGGAAGATCGAAGTGGGCTCACGCTCCGCAATTTCTTCAATTTCCATCCCGCCCGACGCCGACGCGACAACCATGATCCGCTCGGTCGTGCGATCGAGCACAAACCCGAGATAAAGCTCGCGCTCGATGTTGACCGCGCCTTCCACATAGACGCGGTAGACCACCTTGCCCGCCGGACCGGACTGTTCGGTCACGATACGTTTGCCGAACATCGCGTTCGCTTCGTC
>JBCAXC010000419.1:0-2612 GCA_038534255.1 Pseudomonadota bacterium | reverse complement strand
GCACGACTTCGCTCCTGAACCTCTCGACTTCCCAAGTTCGGTCGATTGATACGGCGCTGCGGTGTGATCTCGCCGCAGCGCTCCAATCAACAGAGTTGGGGGCGCCGCTCTCGGGTCTTGTCGCCCGGGGGCGGTTTTTTTGTGTCGGCCAAGCCGTCCGAACGCCTGCAACGGTAGGGATGAGTTCCCGGACGTTGCGTGTCGGAAGTCCGATTGACAGTGACTGAGGCCTCGCCTAGGCAAACACGACCGGTTGTCCGAAGAAGAGCTTCTGCGGACACGAAAAGGGAACAGGGTGCGGAGGGACCTCCAATGCCCGGGCCGCCCGCGCGACTGTAAGCGGAGAGCCGATGTCCATGAATGCCACTGGCGCTGCGGCGTTGGGAAGGCGGACAGAGGCGATGACACGTGAGCCAGGAGACCTGCCGGTTTTTGCTCGCTCAACCGCTGTCGACGGGGCAGCAGGAGAATTACGATGACCTCTGCTCGTTTCGCGCCAACTTCCCGCGCTGCTCATGGGCTGTCCTGCACCGGTTAGCGCCCCAATACGCGTAACATTCTGCGCTGTGGCGCATCCGTGTTGTGGAGTTCATCGATGCTCTCGCGAGCGTATCCCAGCGATTTGATCCAATCTTTTCGAAGCGATGACGATCACGCGCGCCTCGCGTTGTGGAGGAACCGTTGAGCAGGACTGTCACACTCGTGATTGGGGGGGCGCGATCGGGCAAGAGCCGGTTTGCGGAGGGGCTGGCGGATGGAACCGTTGGCGACGTGACATACATTGCGACAGCCGAAGCGTGGGATGACGAGATGCGGACGCGGATTGCAGCGCATCAGGCGGACCGGCCAGCGCACTGGGACACGGTGGACGCCCCGATTGATCTCCGCGCTGCATTGACCGCGCACGCGAGACCCGGGGGCGCTGTGCTGGTGGACTGCCTGACCCTGTGGCTGAGCAACCTGATGCTGAAAGAACGGAACCTCGAGGCCGAGGGCGACCAGCTTTGTGGTCAGCTGGATACTCTGGAAGGCGAAATCATTTTTGTGTCCAACGAAGTCGGGCAGGGGATCGTGCCGGACAACGCGATGGCGCGAACGTTTCGCGACGCGCAAGGGCGCTTGAACCAAAAGCTTGCCGCGTGCGCCGATCAGGTCTTTCTGATCACCGCCGGACTGCCACTGCAACTCAAGCCGCATCACACATCACATCTGCAAAGGGGCGCATGAGCCATGGAGAAAATTCCTGCAACGGTCGTGACCGGGTTCCTCGGCGCCGGTAAAACGACGCTGATCCGCAATCTCATCGCCAACGCGAACGGTCGCCGCATCGCACTCATCGTCAACGAGTTTGGTGACATCGGTGTGGATGGCGATGTCTTGAAGGCGTGTGGCAACGACGCCTGCACTGAAGATGACATTATCGAGCTGGCGAATGGCTGCATCTGCTGCACGGTCGCGGAGGATTTTATTCCGACGATGGAGAAAATTCTGGCACGCGAGGAGCGACCGGACTGCATCGTCATCGAGACATCGGGTTTGGCGTTGCCGCAACCGCTGGTGCGGGCTTTCAACTGGCCGGAGATCAAGACACAGGTCACGGTGGACGGGGTCGTCACACTGGTTGATGCGGCGGCGGTTGCGGATGGTCGCTTTGCTGCAGATGAAGGCAAGCTCGAAGCGCAACGCGCAGCGGACGACAATCTCGATCACGACACGCCGCTTGCCGAGTTGTTTGAAGATCAGATCGCATGCGCGGACCTGATCGTGGTCTCGAAAGCCGATCTCGTGGATGAGACCGCGCTTAGCGAAGTCGAGGCGACGGTGCGTGAAGATGCGCGTCCGGCGACGCGACTGATCCGCTCCAAGAGCGATGGCTTGCCCAGCGACCTGCTTCTCGGCCTCAGTGCCGCGGCTGAAAGTGACAACCGCATGTCGCATCACGAACAGGCACACTTCGATGCGGGCGAGGGCATCGTCGAGCACGAACACGATCATGACGACTTCGAAAGCTTTGCCATTTCGTGCGGTGAAGTCGGCGATGCCAATTCGTTCGTGGAGCGGGTCGCGGCGGCCATGCGCGCGCACGATATCCTCCGTTTGAAGGGTTTTGTCGCCGTCGAGGGCAAGCCGATGCGGCTTGTCGTGCAGGCCGTCGGGCCACGGGTCGACAGCTATTTCGATCGCGCGTGGTCGGAGGGTGAGGCGCGTCAGTCGCGCCTTGTCGTGATTGGCGAGGTCGGGCTCGACATCGCAGGGATCGCGACGGCACTGGGCGTCGATGGACCGGCGGACGCAGCGGGCGGTCTGGCGCAGGCGAGCTGAGGATCAGGCGGTGGTCCAAGCGGCGGACAGCGCGCTCGCGATTGATGAGGCTTTAAACCGATTCTCGCAGGCGGATCGTGATGGCCTTTATCGCGCGATCTTTTCCCGCCGCGATGTTCGAAGCCAGTTCACTTCGACACCTGTGCCGGTTGACGTGCTTGCTCGGGTGCTGACGGCAGCGCACCACGCACCGTCGGTCGGATTGATGCAGCCGTGGAATTTTATCCTTGTCCGTGATGCTGCGTGTCGCGGACGGGTGCATGATTTGTTTTCCGCCGCCAATGCAGAAG
>JBCAXC010000418.1:0-2619 GCA_038534255.1 Pseudomonadota bacterium | reverse complement strand
GTCTCGCGGATCGTCTCGGGGTCAATGTCCTCATTCAGCAGCAGCTTTATCCAATCGAGCAGCTCGGAGGTTGACGGCTTCTTCTTCAGGCCGGGGACATCGCGGAGATTATAGAACGCGCTGAGTGCCGTCTTAACAAGGCGATCTTTGATCTCGGGATAGTGAACATCGACGATCTCGCGCATCGTCTCCGGCTCAGGGAACTTGATGTAGTGGAAGAAGCAGCGGCGCAGAAACGCGTCCGGCAGCTCTTTCTCGTTGTTCGATGTGATGATCACGACCGGGCGGTGCGCCGCTGAGACGGTCTCGCCGGTCTCGTAGACATTGAACTCCATGCGGTCGAGTTCCTGCAGCAGGTCGTTCGGGAACTCGATATCCGCCTTGTCGACCTCGTCAATGAGCAACACGGCGCGACTGTCGTGGACGAAAGCCTCCCAGAGTTTGCCGCGGCGGATGTAGTTGGAGATGTCCTTTACACGCTCCTCACCGAGCTGGCTGTCGCGCAGTCGGCTGACGGCGTCGTACTCGTAGAGCCCCTGCTGCGCCTTGGTGGTCGACTTGATGTGCCACTCCAGAAGGTCGGCATCGAGCGCCTTCGCAACTTCATGAGCGAGGACGGTTTTCCCTGTCCCCGGCTCTCCCTTGATGAGCAGCGGCCGCTCCAGCGTCACGGCGGCATTGACGGCGACCTTGAGATCGTCGCTGACGACATAGGTGTCGGTGCTGTTGAACTGCATGCGTGCGGGCCTTCGGTGCGTGAGGTGTGCGGCAGTGTTGCCTGCCAGTTTGCCGCGACGTGTAGCACGCAGCGCGTCGGCGGCAATGGTGGCGCAATCCGGAAGCGGGACACTGATTCTCTTCACAGCAGTTGCCGTGATGAGGCGTGTGCGGCGGCCTCCTGTCCCATCCGCGTGTGGGGAAGCCGAAGTGCGCCCGCTCCAAGGTGTGGACGTGATGACGGGGCGGGGCTACACCGTCGCGCATGTCCATGGGTGGGTTGGGCGCGACGTGCGGAACGGGGGGTGCGGGCGGTTGAACCGTATGCCGGACCGTAGTCCTCTCCAACTCAACGATCCACCCGCCGCCAAACAGATTTCCCGACGATCAGGAGGCCCGTGATGGCCGAAGCCCAAGCGCGCGATACTGCACGATCTGCGACTCATGCCGAAATGGCCAACGCGATCCGAGTGCTCTCGATGGATGCGGTACAGGCGGCAAAGTCCGGGCATCCCGGCATGCCGATGGGGATGGCCGATGTGGCGACGGTCCTGTTCTCGCGCTTCCTGAAATTCGATGCCGCAGCGCCGGACTGGCCGGACCGGGACCGCTTTGTGCTGTCGGCCGGGCATGGCTCGATGCTTCTGTACGCATTGCTCCACCTGACAGGCACGGGCGGCATGACGATGGACGCGCTGCGCAACTTCCGTCAACTCGGACAGCCGACGGCAGGGCACCCCGAGTATGGCCATGCGCCCGGCATCGAGACGACGACCGGTCCGCTCGGGCAAGGGATCGCGACGGCTGTTGGCATGGCGCTTGGCGAGCGCATGTTGGCGGCGCGGCATGGCGACGGGATCGTCGACCACCATACCTACGTGATCGCGGGTGACGGCTGTTTGATGGAGGGGATCAGCCACGAAGCGATCTCTCTGGCGGGCCATCTGAAGCTCGGCAAGCTGATCGTGCTCTTTGACGACAACAATATCACGATCGATGGCGAGGCCGGGTTGTCGGTCTCGGACGACCAGATCAAGCGCTTTGAGGCGTCTGGGTGGGACGCAACGCGGGTTGACGGTCATGATCCCGAGGCGATCGCAGCAGCGATTGCAGCGGCGCAGAAAACAGACACGCCATCGCTGATCGCCTGCAAGACGGTGATCGGATACGGCGCGCCGAACAAGCAAGGTACATCGGCAACGCATGGTGCGCCGCTCGGCGATGACGAGATTGCGGCGACGCGTGAGGCGCTCGACTGGACGTCTGCCCCGTTCGAGATCCCGGCCCACATCGCTGAAGCCTGGCAGGCGGTTGGCGCCCAGGGACGTGATGCCCGCGCTACGTGGGAGAAAAATGCTGACTCTCTCGATGCGCGTGACCGGGCACGTCTCGGTGACGCATTGGATGAGACCGCGTTAGCGTCGCTCAAGGATGCGGTGGCGGAGATCAAGCAGTCGTTCGTCGCCGAAGGAGCGAAACTCGCGTCGCGGCAATCCTCGCAGAAGGTGCTTGAAGCGATCACACCGGCAGTCGAAAGGCTCATCGGCGGGTCAGCAGACCTGACCGGGTCGAACGGGACGATCACGAAGCACTCCGAGGGCATCTCTCCGCCGGACTACAACGGCAACTACATTTACTACGGGGTGCGCGAGCACGGCATGGGCGCAGCGATGAACGGGATCGCGCTGCACGGTGGGTTGGTGCCGTACAGCGGCACATTCCTCGTGTTCACTGACTACTGCCGTCCGGCGATCCGGCTTTCCGCGCTGATGGAGCAACGAGTCATTTATGTGATGACGCATGACAGCATCGGGCTTGGCGAAGACGGCCCGACGCACCAGCCGGTTGAGCATCTGGCGGCGCTGCGCTGCATGCCGAACCTCAATGTCTATCGCCCTGCCG
>JBCAXC010000417.1:0-2623 GCA_038534255.1 Pseudomonadota bacterium | reverse complement strand
TTGCAGCGCATCACGCGCCAGTTCAGGATTTCCGCAGGTACGCAGCGCAACGCCGAAAAGTTTCGCGCTCGTGCGCTTGTAGAGGTCGGCGAATGCCACCTCGTCTTCGGCGGCAACGCGTTGCATCAGCGCCCGCAACTCATCCGTGATGTGTTCTGCGGACATGCGACGTGTCGATCCGGACGGATTTCAGGTAAAGGCCCACGAGGTGGCGTGCGCATACGGCCCAGTTGTTGTTCCGCGGGGCGCGCTTCATCGCTGGGTATCGGCTGACTGGGCCAAATGCAATCGGCCGGATCGGCGCAATCGAGATCCGTGTTTAGACTTTTGAAACCTTTTGGATCTCGTCCCGTAGCTCCGTGCAGAAGACTGATCAGCTTCGTGTGAACGCCCGAGAGGGCGACATCCAAAACCCAACCACAGGATAGAAACATGAAGTTCGTAAAAGCAGTCGCAGTCGCCGCATCGCTCGCATTCGCCGGCGGCGTAGCAGCCACGGCCGGCGGCCATACCAAGATGGTCGGTGGTGCGGAAATGTTCCCTGACAAGAACATCATCGAGAACGCGGTGAACTCGAAGGATCACACCACGCTGGTTGCTGCGGTCAAGGCGGCGGGGCTTGTCGAGACGTTGCAGGGCAAAGGCCCCTTCACCGTTTTCGCACCGACGAATGCGGCGTTCGCCAAGCTGCCGGCCGGTACGGTGGAGAACCTTCTCAAGCCGGAGAACAAAGATAAGCTGACGAAGATCCTCACCTACCATGTGCTGGCGGGCAAGGCGCCGACGGCCGGTGCGATCACGCAGATGACGAAGGATGACAACAACAAGCATCCCGTCAAAACGATCTCCGGTGACAAGTTCACGACGTTTATTGAGGGAGACAAACTCAAGATCCGTGACGCGAACGGCAATGTCGCCAATGTGACGATCGCCGATGTCAAACAGTCGAACGGCATCATCCATGTGATCGACACGGTTCTGCTGCCATAGCACTGCGAGCAGTTCCTGCCGAGCAATCGGCATAGGCAGGGGCACCGGGCCGGTCAGTTTGGGGCGCGTTCTCGTCCCCCCTCAAGACGAGCGATGGCGCGTAATGCGCCGGCCCGATTTCTTCTCTCTCTCAATTTCTGGCGCCGTGTCACGATATTCGCGGCGCGGCGTTAGCGATGTCGGACAGGTTTGGTTGTCGGCATTGCGTGGCAATGAAACACTCGGCTGCTTCTCCCGACATCGCGAGACCGTCATGTATCGCCGCGTTTTGTTCCATAGACCTGCTATCGCTGTCTGCGGTCTCGCGTGGCTTGTGGTGTCCGCAGATTTTTCTCCCGCGTCCGCGCAGAACCTGACGACGGTGAAAGCGCGGTTTGATGCGTGGATGGCCGGGTCCAGCGAGACGATGACGGGCCGGATCCAGATGAACGCGCTTGCGTTTTCCGGGACGGTGAGCGGGCGCACAACCAAAGGCGTGCGTTGCACGGGATCGGTGACCCTCAATCTGCTGCTGGATGGCGGGTCCGGCAAGATGAGTTGCACGGATGGGCGCAGTGGGACGTTCACCTACACGCTGACGAGTGCTCTGCCGCCACGCGGCTCAGGCACCGGCAAGATGAGCAACGGGCGGGTCGTCAAGTTCAAGATTTATCCCGGGTGAAGTGAACACGACACCCTAAGTCAATTTCCAGATTTCCCGCGCAGCATCGACACGATTCGGCGCACGAAAGGGTCGGCCATTTCCTCCCTGCGGGCGATCGCATCGGCGAGCGCGTGACGCCCCGCGCGCGAGCGACCGAAATCGAAGAGGGCGATGGCGTTCCCGAGGGCATCGATGTGCTTTTCGCCACGCGATGGATCAGCCTGCGCCGGACTGGCCCACCGCCAGTACGGATGCGACGGCGTGACTTTGGACTGACGGTTTCCAAAATGATCCCAGAGTTCTCGTGAGATCGAAATGCTTGTCAATTGCCTGGAGGAAAATCCTTGTGACCAGAACGGTGCCTGATACCAGCGCCATGTGTTGGGAGAATTTTTTCTCCGATCGGTGATGCCAAGGAAAGCGATCTTTGCGCGGAGTGCCGAAACATCGACCTGTGACTGCGCCGCCCACGTGCACAACAGATCGCAGAGCCCCTCGAACGTGCCGCCATCGGCGACCAGATCGATGAAGCAGACGGGGCCGGGTGCGTTCACAATCGCTCGCGGCGCTAAACTCTCGGCGGCGAAGTAGGTCCTGATTGCGCGCAACTCTGCGGGATAGGTTTTCTCCAGCATGGCTGCGTCGAAGCCGCGGTTTGAATAGCGCAGCAGTGTGACAGGAGGTGCGCTCGCAATATCTGCAAAACTGCCGCTGAGAAAATCGAACCAGCTCTCCGGGGAGCGACCGACGAATACGAGCCGCGATATCGCAGACCGCGCGACAATCTTCCCGGCAGTCTCGATGAACTCGTCATCCCCGCAGAGTGCGCATGTTGGGTCCTGCGGGACCAGCCGCCCGAGTTGCTCGCGCCGGGTGATGTCCCAGCGAAACGGCAACACGCCATCGTCCGCGGCGCTCACGCCTCGAGTTCTGCGTCCCAATAGAGATAGTCGAGCCAGCTCTCATGCAGATAGTTCGGTGGGAAGGCGC